>NZ_JBDGJK010000013.1:0-191213 GCF_057656935.1 Variovorax sp. Soil_C_33 | reverse complement strand
TATCACACGGTTTTTGAAGAACCGTCAAACTTTTTGGAAGAATTTTTGCATTTTTTGCTCTTCTCTTCTTCCTTCCCTACCCCGCTCACCCCAGCCTCGCCACCTCGAACCCCTTCAGGATCCCAAGCTGCTCGCTGTCTTGAGCGGAGCCCTCGATTATGACACGGTTTTGGAGCGCCGATCAACTACCTCTCAACTTTTTGCATGCAGCCCCGGCATCTACTGTCGCGCCATGCGGGTGTTGGTCGGCAGCGCCTGTGGCCAACTGGCACGGAACGGGTTGATGTCGAGTCCGCCGCGCCGGGTGTAGCGGGCATAAACGGCCAACTTCGTCGGCTGGCAGCGGCGCCAGATGTCCCAGAACATGCGCTCCACGCAGGGCTCGTGGAATTCGTTGTGGTTGCGGAAGCTCACGATGTAGCCCAAGAGGCCCGCCTGGTCGATCGGCGGGCCGCTGTAGCGGATCTGCACGCTGCCCCAGTCGGGCTGGCCGGTCACGAGGCAGTTGCTCTTCAGCAAACGGCTGGTGAGCGTCTCGGCCACAGGCACCTGGGTCGGATCGCTCGCAAGCAGTTCGGGCGCCGGCTGATAGTGCGTGCATTCGATGTCGAGGCGGTCGAGATCGAGGCCGTCGAGTTCATGCACCTGCTCGCGGTCGAACATGTCGGGGGCAATCAGCTTTACGCCGATGCCCGCAGCGCGGTCGCTGCCGCGCCACACAGCTTCGCTCAGATCCGTGCGCAGGCGTTCGCGCACGGCTTCTGCGTCGGCGAACACCGTGCTGTTGAAGCTGTTGAGGTAGAGCTTGAAGGATTTGCTCTCGATGATGTTGGGCGTCTCGCAAGGCACCGTGAAATGCGCAACGGCCAACTGCGGCTTGCCGCGAGGATTGAGCCAGCTCAGCTCGAAAGCAGTCCAGAGGTCGGCACCGAAGAAGGGCAGTGCGTTGGCCGCGATGCCCATGGCTTCGCGCTGCGTTGCACGCGAAATCGGGAACAGCAGGCCGGCGTCGTAGCGATCGACGTAAGTCGAGGCACGGCCCAGCTGGGATTGTTCGGGGGTGTTGTCGAGGCTCATGCGCGTTTCTCGGCTGTCTGCAGAAAAGGGACGATGTGCTGCAGGAGGATGTCGATCACCTGTGGCGGCAAGTCATGCCCCATGCCGGGCACGGACACGAAGCGCGCGCCCGGGATGCGCCGCGCGGTGTCCTCACCGCAGGCGATGGGAACCAGGGGATCGGCGTCGCCATGCAGGACGAGTGTGGGGCTGGCAATGCCCGTCAGCAGGGCTTCGCGCCCGCTGTCGGCACCGATGGCCAGCATCTGCCGCACGATGCCCGCCGGCCGGTACGCGCGCCTCAGCCCGCGGGTGATTCGGTCGGTCAGCACCCGCTCTTCCTGCGGATACGCAGGGCTGGAGATCAGGCGAACAAAACCCAGGCTGTGAGCCACCAGCGCGGCCTCGGTCCGGCTGGCCGGACGCCGCATGAGTGCGGCCGCCACATCGGGCCGCGGGCCCGGCAGATTGCGGGCGCCGCTCGAACTCATGATGCTGACCAGGCTGGTCATCCGCTGCGGCGCGGCGGCGGCCAGCCGCTGGGCGATCATCCCGCCCATCGACGCACCCACCACGTGGGCACGTCGGATGCCCAGCGCATCGAGCACACCCAGCGCGTCGTTCGCCATGTCCTGCAGTGTGTAGGCGGAACGCACCGGCAGTCCGATGCGCTGCCGCACGCTCTGCCAGACGAGATTGCCGGTGCCGGCCTCGTCGAAGCCCTGGCTCAGGCCGATGTCCCGATTGTCGTGGCGCACAACCCGGAAGCCGGCGTCGGCCAGCGTCTGCACGAAGGCGTCCGGCCAGGCAATGAGCTGCATGCCCAGGCCCATGATCAGAAGAATCACGGGGCGTCCCTCGCCACCGGTGTCTTCGACCTCGATCTGGATGCCGTTGGCTGTCAGTTTCATAACGTCGTCGACAACCCGCAGGAGCGCCGCGGGCCCTGGTAGGCTAGATGAACTCGCGCTCGCGCAGCCACTTGGTCGCGACCCACTTCTCGCCGGCGAGTACCGGGGCCCCGCCATGCAGCGTGCGCGTCGCAGGGTCGGGTCGCTCGTAGCTGAAGAAGACGCCGGTGCCGCGCTTGGGTGCGACTTCGAGCCCGACATCCGGGAAGGTGGTGGCGCCGCCCAGCTCGGGCTCCTGCAGGTACATCACAAGCGTCGCGACGCGCTGGCCGCCGCGCCGCAGGATGGTCGGCGTGCCGGGCTCTGCGGGATCGAAATAGTCGTAGTGCGGCCGGTATTGCGCACCGGGGCTGTAGCGCAGGATCTGCAAGCCTTCGCCGAACTCGAGCGGCCAGCGCAGCAACGTCGCGATGCGCTGCTCCAGCCGCGCGACGAAGACGTTCTCGCCGCGCTCGAAGAACATGCCGTCGCTGGTGCGATCAACGTTGAGCGCCTCGCCGCCGGTCTGGGTCTCGACCGTGAGGGAGCGCGCGAGCCGCAGCCGCGCGGCCGCAATCAGGCCCTCGCATTCCTCGTCGGACACCAGGTCGCCGAACACCACGACGCGCGGATGGCGCATCGTCTGGAGCACTTGGACATGGCGATCGCCGGTGTCGATGTAGAGCGGCGAGGTCGACAGGTCCGGCCCCGGCATCTCGGCGCGCGGCGGACTGACGGCCGCCGCGCTTGCAACCTGCACCTCGACCTCGGCCAACGCGGCGTCCGCCACCTCGGCGTGCCAGCCGGCATCGCGCATCGAAGCCCGCAGGCTGGGTACCGAATGCCCCGCAGCGAGCTGCGCGACGACCCACTCGCGCAACTCGGGACTGATCGCCTGTCCCAGACTCATGCCGCTTTCCTCCTGAATACGAAACGCTCGGGCAACGACGCCCCGGCATCGAAGGCGTAGCCCTCGAGATCGAACTTCTCCAGCACCTTGGGCGTGGCCGCCCTGTGCAGCACGGCCCAGCGCGCCATCAGGCCGCGGGCGCGCTTGGCGAAGAAGCTGATGACCTTGTACTTGCCGTTCTTCCATTCCTCAAATACGCACTCGATCACCCGCGCCCTGAGCACCTTCTGGTCGACCGACCTGAAGTACTCCTGCGAAGCCAGGTTGATCACGACCGGTGTGCGGTCCGCCTGGAGGCGCTCGTTCAGGTAACCAGCAATGCGCGAGTTCCAGAAGGCATAGAGATCCTTGCCGTGGCCATTGGCCAGTTGCGTGCCCATCTCGAGCCGGTAGGGTTGCAGCCGATCCAGCGGCCGCAGCACGCCGTAGAGGCCGCTCAGGATGCAGACGTGATCCTGCGCCCAGGCGAGCTGCGCCGCGCTGAGCGTCTTCGCGTCGAGCCCGCCATAGACATCGCCATCGAAAGCCAGCGCAGCCTGCTTGGCGTTCTTCTCCGTCCCCTTGGAAGCCCAGGTCGCGTAGCGCGCCACGTTGAGCGCGGACAGCTTGTCCGACAGGTGCATGAGTTCGGCAATTTGTTGCGGCGACTTCTGCCGCAGCAGCTTGATCAGTTCGGCGGCCGGCCCGCGCGGCCCTTCGAAACGAGGCTGAGTGGCGGGCAGCGCATCGGGTACCGGGGTGTCGTAGTCGAGCGATTTGGCAGGCGAGATCAGAAACAGCATCTCCGAATTATCTTCGGGCCCGGACGGACTGTTCTCGAAACGGTAGAGTCCGCCCTGCTTCCGACCCACTCTCAGGAGATCCGCGATGAAGTTTGCATCCCTTCTGCGAACCAGCGTTTTCGTTCTTGTCGCCGCCTGCACGGCCACTGTGCTGTGGCGACCGGGCACAACGCATGCGGCAGCACCCCTTGCCAAGGAAGCCGCGCCGGGCTTCTACCGGCTGATGGTCGGCGACTTCGAGGTCACGGCCCTGTCCGACGGAACGGTGGCGTTGCCGATGGACCAGCTGTTGACGCGCACCACGCCCGAGCAGGTGAGGAAAACGCTGGCCCGGTCTTACCTCCAGAGCCCGCTCGAAACCTCGGTGAACGGGTATCTGCTCAATACCGGCGAAAAGCTAGTGCTGATCGACACCGGCGCCGGCGGCCTGTTCGGTCCGACGCTGGGCCGCCTGGCGGCCAACCTCAAGGCAGCGGGCTACCAGCCCGAGCAGGTGGACGAAATCTACCTCACGCACCTGCATCCGGACCATGTGGGCGGCCTGGCTGCCGGTGAGACGCCAGTCTTTCCCAATGCCACGGTGCGAGCCGACCAGCGCGACGCCGATTTCTGGCTCAGCCAGGCGAACATGGACAAGGCGCCGGCTGATTCGAAGGGCTTCTTCCAGGGCGCAATGGCTTCGCTCAAGCCCTACATCGCTGCCGGCAAGTTCAAGCCCTTCGATGGCGACACCGACCTCGTGCCCGGCATCAAGGCCAGGGCGGCCCGCGGACACACACCGGGCCACAGCATCTTCATCGCCGAAAGCAAGGGCCAGAAGATGGTGTTCTGGGGCGACCTGATGCACGTGGCCGCCGTCCAGTTCGAAAATCCATCCATCACCATCCAGTTCGACACCGACTCCCGGCCGGCGGCCGTGCAGCGCAGAAGGGCCTATGCGGAAGCTGCCATGCAGGGCTATCTGGTGGGGGGCGCGCACATCTCCTTCCCCGGCGTCGGCCGGCTGCGCTCGCAGGGCAGCGGCTACGTCTGGCTCCCGGTGAACTACGTACCCACGCGTTGAACACGGCGCGCGCCGCAGTCGAATAAAATCCTTCGCTCATCCACCCCCACCAGCGGCATCCTGCGGGATGCCGCTCGTCTTTGCACCGCCATGAGCGACACCTTGTCCCAACCCGGCCTCGAGAGCCTTTCCAAATCCTTCGAACCCGCCGCCCTCGAGGCGCACTGGGGTCCCGAGTGGGAACGGCGCGGCTATGCGGTCGCGGGTTTCCGCGGCACCGGGCAACCGAAGGACGGCGCGTCCTCCTTCGCGATCCAGCTGCCGCCCCCGAACGTGACCGGCACGCTGCACATGGGCCATGCGTTCAACCAGACGATCATGGACAGCCTCGCGCGCTACCACCGCATGAAGGGCGACAACACGCTGTGGGTGCCGGGCACCGACCACGCGGGCATCGCGACCCAGATCGTGGTCGAGCGCCAGTTGCAGGAACAGAAGATCAGCCGCCACGACCTGGGCCGCAAGAACTTCGTCTCCCGCGTGTGGGAATGGAAAGAGCAGTCGGGCAATACCATCACCAACCAGATGCGCCGCATGGGCGACACGGTCGATTGGAGCCGCGAATACTTCACGATGGACGAGAGGCTCTCGAAGGTCGTCACGCAAACCTTCGTGCAGCTCTATGAAGCAGGCCTGGTCTACCGCGGCAAGCGGCTGGTGAATTGGGACCCGGTGCTCAAGACCGCGGTGAGCGACCTGGAGGTCGAGAGCGAAGAGGAAGACGGCTTCCTCTGGCACATCGCCTACCCGCTCGAAGACGGCTCGGGCTCGCTCACGGTGGCGACCACCCGGCCCGAGACCATGCTCGGCGACGTCGCCGTCATGGTGCATCCCGAGGACGAGCGCTACAAGCATCTGATCGGCCGGCGCGTCAGGCTGCCGCTGGTGGACCGCCTGATCCCGGTGATCGCCGACGACTACGTCGACCGCGAATTCGGTACCGGCGTGGTCAAGGTCACGCCCGCGCACGACCACAACGACTACGCCGTCGGCCAGCGCCACGGCCTGCAGACCCTCGGCGTGCTGACGCTGGACGCCACGATCAACGACAACGCCCCCGAAAAATACCGCGGGCTCGACCGCTTCGTCGCGCGCAAGGCGGTGGCGGCCGACCTCGATGCGCTCGGCCTTCTGGTCGAAACCAAGAAGCACAAGCTCACGGTACCGCGCTGCGCACGCACGGGCGCCGTCGTCGAGCCGATGCTGACCGACCAGTGGTTCGTCGCCATGACCAAGCCCGACGCCGGCGGCCAGTCGATCGCGCAGAAGGCCATCGATGCGGTGCGCTCGGGCGAAGTGAGCTTCGTGCCCGAGAACTGGGTCAACACCTACAACCACTGGATGGAGAACATCCAGGACTGGACCATCTCGCGCCAGCTCTGGTGGGGCCACCAGATCCCGGCCTGGTACGACGAGGACGGCAAGGTCTATGTGGCACACGACGAGGCCGAAGCGCAAGCCAAGGCGCCCGGCAAGAAGCTCGTGCGCGACGAGGACGTGCTCGACACCTGGTACTCCGCGGCGATGGTGCCCTTCTCCTCGCTCGGCTGGCCCGAGAAGACGCAGGACTACGACCTCTACCTGCCTTCGACCGTGCTGGTCACGGGCTACGACATCATCTTCTTCTGGGTCGCCCGGATGATCATGATGACCAAGCACTTCACCGGCCGGGTGCCTTTCAAGCACGTCTACATCCACGGCCTGGTGCGCGACTCGCACGGCCACAAGATGAGCAAGTCCGAGGGCAACGTGCTCGACCCGGTCGACCTGATCGACGGCATCGCGCTGCCCGAGCTGCTGGACAAGCGCACACTGGGCCTGCGCCGGCCCGAGACCGCGCCCGCCGTGCGCAAGAACACGCAGAAGGAGTTCCCGGACGGCATCCCGGCTTTCGGCGCCGATGCACTGCGCTTCACCTTCGCGTCGCTCGCATCGCTGGGCCGCAACATCAACTTCGACCCCAAGCGCTGCGAGGGCTACCGCAACTTCTGCAACAAGCTCTGGAACGCGACGCGCTTCGTGCTGATGAACTGCGAAGGCCAGGACTGCGGCCTCCGCGAGCACACCAAGGAAGAATGCGCCGTAGGCGGGCCGGCGCATGGCTACCTCAAGTTCAGCCAGGCCGACCGCTGGATCAGCTCGCAGCTGCAGCGCGTCGAGGCCGAGGTGGCCAAGGGCTTCGAAGACTACCGGCTCGACAACGTCGCCAACGCGATCTACCAGTTCGCATGGGACGAGTTCTGCGACTGGTACCTCGAGATCGCCAAGGTGCAGATCCAGCAGGGCGACGACGCACAGAAGCGCGCCACCCGGCGCACGCTGATCCGCACGCTCGAAACGCTGCTGCGCCTGGCGCATCCGGTGATTCCGTTCATCACCGAAGAGCTCTGGCAGAAGGTGGCCCCGGTGGCCGGCCGCCAGGGCGAGTCGGTCATGATCGCGGCCTATCCGAAGAGCCAGCCCGAGAAGATCGACGAAGCGGCCGAGGCCCACGTCGCACGGCTCAAGTCGCTGGTCGATGCCTGCCGCACGCTGCGCGGGGAGATGAATGTCTCCCCGGCCACGCGCTTGCCGCTGTATGCCGTGGCCGACGACACCGCGAGCGGCACCTTCCTGCGCGATGCCGCGCCGGTGCTGCAGGCGCTGGCCAAGCTCAAGGAAGTGAAGGTCTTCGATCACGCATCCGACTGGGCTGCGGCTGCCGAGGCGGCGCCGGTGGCCGTGGTCGGCAACGTGCGCATCTGCCTGCACATGGAGATCGACAAAGCCGCGGAAAAAGCCCGCATCGGCAAGGAACTGGCGCGCGTCGAAGGCGAGATCGTCAAGGTCAACGGGAAACTGGGCAACGAAGCCTTCGTCGCCAAGGCGCCGCCCGCGGTGATCGAGCAGGAGCGCAAGCGGCTCTCGGACTTCAGCGCCACGCTGGAGCGGCTGCGCGACCAGCTTGTGCGCCTCGGCTGACAGACGTTCGACATCGGAGAGCTTTAGTATTCGGGGTCGGCGCTCAGGGCGCCGCCCTTCTCCGATCCATCTTTCTCGATCAGACGCAAAGCCCATGTCCACTTCACCAGCGCGCATTCGCAAGGCCGTGTTTCCCGTCGCAGGCTTCGGCACCCGTTTTCTGCCAGCCACCAAGGCGCAGCCCAAGGAGATGCTGCCGGTGGTGGACAAGCCCCTGATCCAATACGCGGTGGAAGAAGCCTATGCCGCCGGCATCCGCGACATGATCTTCGTCACCGGGCGCAACAAGCGCGCGATCGAGGACCACTACGACACCGCCTACGAGCTCGAAAGCCAGCTCGAGGCCAGCAACAAGCTCGCGCTGCTCGAGATCGCACGTTCGGTGATGCCGGATGACATGACCTGCTCCTATGTGCGCCAGCCTCGCATGCTCGGCCTGGGGCACGCCGTGCTGTGCGCCGAACACCTGGTCGGCGACGAACCCTTCGCGGTGCTTTTGGCCGATGACCTGATGGTCGGCCCCGAGAACGGCGAACCCGTGCTGGCGCAAATGACGCGCGCCTTCGGCAGGCTCCGCGGTTCCCTGCTCGCGGTGCAGGAAGTGCCGCTTGAACACGTCAAGCGCTACGGTATCGTGGCCGGCGACACGGTCGAGGAAGGCCTGGTCAAGGTCAATCGCATGGTCGAGAAGCCGAAGCCGGAGGACGCACCCTCGCGCCTCGGCGTGGCGGGCCGCTACATCCTGACCCCCGGCGTGTTCGAGGAGATCCGCAACCAGCCCAAGGGCGCCGGCGGCGAGATCCAGTTGACCGACGGCATCGCCGCGCTCATGAAGAAGGAATCGGTCTACGCCTATGCCTACAAGGGCGTGCGCTACGACTGCGGCAGCAAGGAAGGCTTTCTGCAGGCCACCGTCGAGCTCGCGCTCGCGCACCCGGAAGTGGGCGGCGAGTTCCGCGACTACCTCAAGAGCCTGGAGCTCTAGGCGGACTCGTCAGCACCAGCGGCTCGAGGAAGCGGACCAGTTCCTCGTCGGCGATCGGCGTCAGGGGCAGACCGAAAGCGTCCTGCAGGCGCGCCACGAGGGCCTGCGCCCACAAGGCGTTCCACGCCAGCCCGGGGTGGCGATCTGCCAGCAGGGCGTTGCGGGGATCGTCGCCGATCGTGTTCGTCACTTGCAGTGCCGAACCGACCGCAACCGTCTTGTAGTCCGGCTTGCCATCGCCACTGCGCGATCCCCAGCGCGCCTGAAACCACGCGAGATCGTCGAAAAAAGCCAGCCGCGGGTCGCTCTCGGCCAGCCGGCGAATGGCGGCATTGAAGCCGTCGAGCGCGGCCGCAATGTTCGTGGTTTCGGCTGCCGATTGCCATCGATCGAAGTTGGCGGGGTCGTCCGCTTCATTGCCGATGCCCGCCAGCAGGATGCGCGTCGACGGGTGCGAGGCATGGATCAACGCCACCGCGGCGCCGATCTCGCCGGCGCAGTACGCGGTCGCGGCGCGCAGTTCGGGCGCCGAAGGGTCGCGCGCCTGGAGATCCAGCAGTCCGCTCCAGTTGTTGAGGCCGATGCGGATCACCACCAGGCCGCGCATCCAGCGCTCGGGCTCCTGGTCCATCAGCGCGACAAGGCGCGGCGCCTGGCGAAAGCGGCCTCCCATGAGGTTCTTGCAGGCGGCACCGGAATTCGCGAAGTTGTAGAGATAGTCCTCCTTCTTAGGCGCCCGGCCGCCGCGCAGGCCCAGTTGTTCGCGCGCCCAGGCCACGACGCCGGGCCGGCCCCAGAGGACCCAGGGCCCGAGGTCCAGCTCCTGCGCGCGCAGGCGCGCGAGCACCTCGGTCCATTGGAAGGTGCGCGAACGCCACGGTCCGCCGCGCTCGGCCGTATCGGAGGGAAACCAGGCATGGTCCTGGTAGGAGTGACTGTTCGAATCGCCCAGCACCGCGAGCGGGATCGTCTTGGAAGACAGGGGGCGATGCGGGGGATCGGGCGGCATGCCGTCGCTCCAAAGGGTCAAGGTGAGCAGCGCGGCCGCGACGGCCAGCGCGAGCGCCAGGGCGGCAATGCGGGCTCTGCGCTTCACAGCGGCACCGTCAGCGGCGGCGCAGCACGTGGATGAAATCGGTGCCGACGGTCTGTTGCTCGACCAGGTCGTTGCCGGTCTGGCGCGCGAAAGCCTGGAAATCGCGCACCGAGCCCGGATCCGTGGACACCACCCTCAGCAACTGGCCGCTCTGCATCTCGTTGAGCGATTTCTTGGCCTTCAGGATGGGCAGCGGACAGTTGAGTCCGCGGGTGTCGATTTCTTTGTGGATGTCCATCGCCTTGTCCTGTCCTTGAAGCTGCGTCGATTCTAGGCAGCTCATTCGGCCGCGGAGGTGGCGGGCCGCGGCCAGTCCATGAACTGGGGCTCGTGCCCGCGAGTGCGCAGCCAATCGGCCAGCGCGTAGCCGGTG
Organism: Variovorax sp. Soil_C_33; assembly: GCF_057656935.1. NCBI lineage: Bacteria > Pseudomonadati > Pseudomonadota > Betaproteobacteria > Burkholderiales > Comamonadaceae > Variovorax > Variovorax sp. Soil_C_33. The sequence continues at coordinate 181,097 of NZ_JBDGJK010000013.1, read as the reverse complement.
CCGGCCGGCCAGCACTTGAGGGCGCCAAGCTCGTAGAGCCGGTAGTCGACCAGTTCGGGCGACAAGCGCACCTCGCCATCGGCCACCGCGTGGTAGGCAATGATCACCTGGTTCATGCGCTGGAAGTCGTACACGCCGACCAGGTTCAACGCACTGGCGTCGAGGTTCGTCTCTTCCTTGATCTCGCGCGCGATGCCTTCCTGCGGCGTCTCGCCGGCCTCCATGAAGCCCGTGATCAGCGCATACATCTTGTGCGGCCACGCGGCATTGCGCGCCAGCAGCACTTGGCCGCGGTACTCGATGATCGCGGCCAGCACCGGCGTCGGGTTGTTCCAGTGGGTCCAGCCGCAGGATGGGCAGCGCAGGCGCGACTTCGGCCCTCCGTCCTCGGCCAGTTCGATGTGGGCCAGCGGCGTGGCGCAGGCCGGACAGAACTTGTGCTCGGACATCGCGTTCAGGCGGGGAACACGCCGGTGGACAAGTAGCGGTCGCCGCGGTCGCAGACCACGAAGACGATGGTCGCATTCTCGACCGTCCCGGCGATCTCCAACGCCACCCACAGCGCCCCGGCCGACGAGATGCCCGCGAAGATACCTTCCTCGCGCGCGAGCCGTCGGCACATCTCCTCGGCATTGTCCTGGCTCACGTGGACCAGTTGGTCGACGCGGCTCGGCTCGTAGATCTTGGGCAGGTACTCCTCCGGCCATTTGCGGATGCCCGGGATGCGCGAACCTTCCTCGGGCTGCGCACCGACGATGCGCACTTCGCGGTTCTTCTCCTTCAGGAAGTGCGAAACGCCGGTGATGGTGCCTGTGGTGCCCATCGCGCTCACGAAATGAGTGATGCGCCCATTCGTGTCGGCCCAGATCTCGGGCCCCGTGGTCTCGTAGTGGATGCGCGGGTTGTCGGGGTTGGCGAACTGATCGAGCACGCGGCCCTTGCCCTGCGCCACCATCTGCTCGGCCAGGTCGCGCGCGTACTCCATGCCGCCGCTCTTGGGCGTGAGCACGAGCTCGGCGCCGAAGGCTTTCATGGTCTGGGCTCGCTCCACGGACAAGTCCTCCGGCATGATCAGCACCATGCGGTAGCCCTTGATGGCCGCCGCCATCGCGAGCGCGATGCCGGTGTTGCCCGAGGTCGCTTCGATCAGCGTGTCGCCGGGCTTGATTTCACCGCGCTCCTCGGCCCGCTTGATCATCGACAGCGCCGGGCGGTCCTTGACCGAACCCGCCGGGTTATTGCCTTCCAGCTTGGCAAGGATCACGTTGCCGCGCTTCGCGTTCGCGGCCGCGTCGATGCGCTGCAGCGCGACCAGCGGCGTCTTGCCGATCGCGTCTTCAATCGTCGGATATTGCATGGAAGGCACTGTGCCATAATTTTGAGCTGCCTTCCTTCCGTGCCCGGGTGGTGAAATTGGTAGACGCAGGGGACTCAAAATCCCCCACCGAAAGGTGTGCCGGTTCGATTCCGGCCCCGGGCACCATGGCTTCCCCGGCCATGCGTTGCGCATGCGTGTCAGCCGCAGCCGACGCCCGCCCACCGGATGAATCCGGACAAGACATCCGCACCGGAGCCGACGAGGCGCTCAGCCGCGGGCTGCTGGCTTCCAGGGTGGCGAGCGCCTATACCTTCAAGCATTGGAGGCGCGCCATGGACAAGATCATTCTGGATTCGGCAGGTGTAGGTTGGGGCTACGAATGCCTTGGGCTGAATGGCTCGAGGATCTTCACCAACAGCCAGGCCGAAGCCCACTTCTGGCATTCACTCGGCTATGTGGTGCTTCACTATTCGCATTGGGCGACGTGAACCACGACGGCGGGAGATGCACGGAGAAAAAGCCATGTTCATCATCATAAGAAGCGTACCGTCAGGGCAGGATTCCCGCATCGTGATCGCGTGCATCCGCGCGTGCGTCTGGGCCGGCGTCGAAGGCCGGCCGTTCTGCATGCTGCGGTGAAAAGGCGCTTGGCTCTTCCGACCTCAATCGTCCCGATCGTCCCAATCCCGACGGTGGTGATGACGGTACCCGTGACGGTAGCCCGGCCCGTAGTACACCGGCGCAGGCGGTCCGTAATACACGGGCGCGGGACGGTAGTACGCCGGCGGCGGCGGACGGTAATATACAGGCGGCGCCGGCTGGTAGTAGATCGGTGCGGGACGCGAATAGACAGGCGCGGGTTCGTAGTAAACCGGGCCGGGTTCGGCCACGCCAATCGCGAGGCCGGGTGCATTGACACCCACGGACCAGCTCACACCCGCATTGGCCGAAGCTGCGGCGAAGAGCGACGCGGCTGCCACGACACCAGCCGCGGCGTACTTGAAGAAGACAGAACGGTTGAGGTTCACAAAGACTCCTGAGGAGGGCGAATACCGCCCATGTCCGCCAACCAACGCGCCAAGCTCAGCAGCAGTGCACTGTCCCGTTGGTGAAGATCGTTGCCAAACGTCACAGCGAGGAGCTGTGACCGCATCCTGAATTATCAAAGATGAATGACGCCAAGCCGGGCCGCCTGCGTGACGGCATCGGTGCGGCCGGTGGCATCGAGCTTGTCGATCAGCGAACCGACATGGAATTTCGCCGTGTGCACCGAGATGCCCAGGCGCCGCGCGATGGCCTTGTTGGAGGCACCCTCAGCCACCAGGGCCAGCACCTCGAGTTCGCGCGGAGTCAACACCGAATCCACGGCCTCGCCGTGCTCCACCGCCTCGGCAGGATGGACCACGACGACATCGGCGGCCTCCCCGCGCTCGGCCAGGCGCAGGCCCGGCGCAGTTGCCAGCGTGGCAACGAGCCGCTGCGCCAACTCGGCGTCGTCGATCTCGATCGCGACCACGATCGCCTTCATCGCAGGGCCCTCGTTCAATCGGTCGGCCTTTCGCCCACGGTGAGGCGAACCTCGACCGGCTCGCCCGCACGCTGGAGCGACAGCGTGAGGACCGAGCCTACGCTCGCCGGACCGAGTGCGCGCAGCAGCAGCTGCACGCTGCGGATCGGCTCGCCGTTCACGGCCACGATGATGTCGCCCTGATGGATGCCGGCCGCCGCACCGGGCCCCTGCTCAGCCACGGCCATGACCATCGCGCCGACGCTGGCGTGGCTCACCTTGACGGGCTGCAGGCTCAGGCCGAGGTAGCCGCGCGGCATGCGGCCATGGGCCGCGAGCTGCGCAGCCACGCGCTCGATGGTCGGCGCTGGAATGACCAATACGCGCCGTCGCGGGCCGAACACCGACATGCCGATGGCGCCGCCCTTCGCATTGAGCACCACCCCGCCTTCGGCGCTGGGCCGCAAGCGCAGGTCGAGCTCGATCCTGGCGTCGATCTCGCCGCCGCGCAGGCTGCGCCAGCCCGGGCCGGCGAGCGAGACCATGCCGCTCGCGCAAAGCGGCACGCCTTCACGCGAACCGACCGCGAGTACGAACTCACCTGCGCGCGTCATTGAATTGTCGAGCGCCAGCTGCGGAGCTTCCGCACCTTCGAAGCGAAGCAGCACGATGTCGGTGGAGGGGTCGCGGCCGGCCACCTTGGCGGCGACAGTCGCGCCGCCGGCCAGCGTGATTTCAACCTCCTCGTCTTCGGGCAGCGCTTCTTCTGAGGAGACGATGCATCCGGGTCGCCAGACGAAGCCGCTGGCGCGCGTGCGCCGCGTGTGCACGGCGACCACGCTGCGCGCCGCGTCGGCGACCATGTCGGCCATCGCCGCAGACAGTTGTTCGAGGGGCGATAAGGGAACAGTGTTCGACATGAAGATCTCCAGCGACGCCTGCATTGTCGGAACCCCTGTGCTCGGCGCCTACTGCCCGGTTGGGCAGGCAATCAAGGTCGTGACGGCCCGCGCGCCTTCATCAGCAAGCCGATGGCGAGGCAGATCAGGAAGCGAGCCCCGTGGCCACGGTCGGATGACGAAGCCGCACGCGCAACTCGCGCTTCAGCCGCGTATTGTCCATCCGCCTCGACTCGCCCATGAAGCTCAGCAGCGACAGCGGCAGTTGCGCCTGGGCCTCCTCGCGCGCGATGCGCGGCGGGCGAGGCATGCCGTACAGATCGGCGGCCAGGTCGATGTAGTCGCCCATCTTGAGCTCGCTGTCGTCGCTCGCGTGGAACACGCGCTGCGGCCCGCCGCGCCACAGTGCCGCCACGCAAGCACGCGCCAGGTCGTCGGCATGGATGTGGTTGGTGTAGACGTCGTCCTCTGCGCGCAGCACCGGCGTGCCTTTTTGCAGCCGCTCGCGCGGCGTGCCGCCCTCGCGGTCGGGCGCATAGATGCCGGGGATGCGCAGGATGCGCACGGCGACGCCCGCTCGGCCGAGCCAGCGCACGCTGCGCTCGGCATCGACGCGGCGATGCGCGCGCGGCGTGTCGGGCTTCACGGTTCGCGTCTCGTTGATGCGTGCGCCGCCGCAGTCGCCGTAGACGCCGCTGGTTGAGCCGTACACCATCGCGGCAGGCAGCGAGCGCAGCCGCAAGGCCCGCACCAGTGCCGCAGTGCGCGCGTCGCGCCACCATTGCGCCCCTTCCTCGCGCGCCGGCGGCGCCAGGTGCAGCACGCGCGTGGCCAGGCCCGAAATCCGACGCAGCGTCGCGGGTGCATCGAGATCGGCCACGATCGGCGTGATGCCCGCCTCGCGCAACAGCGCCAGGCGCCCGGGCGAAGAGGTCAGCCCGATCAGTTGCACGCGACCGCGCAGAGCGCGTGTCGCCCTGAGCCCGACATCGCCGCATCCGACCACGAGCACACGCTCGCGCCGGAAGCGCGAGGGCCTTGCACCTAGAGGGCTGTTGATTGAGGGCAAAATCCAGTTCCTTTTTCTTGATTCTGAGTCGAAGAATACCCATGACCAGTGCAGCGCCGAACGAGGCGGGTTTTCACATCACGGTAGAGCCGAGTGGTCGTCATTTCACCGCGCATGCCGATGAAACCATCCTTGCGGCCGGCATTCGCCAGGGCATCGGGCTGCCCTATGGCTGCAAGGACGGCGCATGCGGCTCGTGCAAATGCAGGAAGCTCTCGGGCGAGGTCAGGCTGGGCCTGCACCAGAGCAAGGCGCTCAGCGCCGATGAAGAGCTGGCCGGTTACGTGCTGACCTGCTGTGCGCACGCGCAGAGCGACGTGGTGCTCGAATCGCGCCAGGTGACCGATGCCAATGCCTTCCCGATCCGCAAGATGCCGGCGCGAGTGCTCGCGCTGTCGAAGAAATCGCATGACGTCGTGATGCTGCGCCTGCAACTGCCGGCCGGCGAACCGCTGCAGTTCCATGCCGGGCAGTACATCGAATTCATCCTGCGCGACGGCACGCGACGCAGCTACTCGATGGCCAACGCGCCGCACACACTGGGTGAGCCGGGCACCGGCATCGAGCTGCATATCCGGCATCTGCCGGGCGGCAAGTTCACCGACCATGTGTTCGGTGCGATGAAGGAAAAAGAGATTCTGCGCATCGAGGGACCGTACGGCAGCTTCTTCCTGCGCGAAGACTCGGACAAGCCGATGGTGCTGCTCGCCTCGGGCACCGGCTTCGCACCGATCAAGGCGCTGCTCGAACACATGAAGTTCAAAGCCATCGATCGACCCGCGACGCTGTACTGGGGCGGCCGGCGGCCGGAGGACCTCTACATGGACGACTGGGTGCGCTTGCAGCTGGAGCAGATGCCGAACCTGCGTTACGTACCGGTGATCTCGAATGCGGTGCCGGAAGACAACTGGCGCGGGCGGACCGGCTTCGTGCATCGCGCGGTGATGGAGGATTTCGCCGATCTCTCGGGCTACCAGGTGTATGCCTGCGGAGCGCCGATCGTGGTCGACTCGGCCAAGCGGGACTATGTGGCCGAGCGCGGCTTGCCCGAGGACGAGTTCTTTGCCGACGCGTTCACAACGGAGGCGGATAAGGCTTTGCCTTAGGCTGCGAAGCGCGACACGCAAGCACAATCGGCGGCATGAACGCCAGACACTTTCTTCTCACCCTCGTTTCCACCGCCACCCTTTTCGCCGCCGCGCAAGCCGCAGCCCAGCAGCAACGCACGATCCGGCTCGTCGTCCCGTACGCCGCCGGCGGCCCGATCGACGTCACGGCCCGGGTCCTGGCCGAAAGAGTCAAGGACTCGCTGGGCACTGTCATCATCGACAACAAGCCCGGCGCCGGCGGCAACATCGGCGCTGACGCGGTGGCCAAGGCAGCGCCCGACGGCCTCACCATCGGCATCGCCGCGACCGCGACCCACGCGGTCAATCCGTGGCTCTACGGCAAGATGCCCTTCAACGCGGCCTCAGACTTCGCGCCGATCACGCAGATGGTCCGCGTGCCCAACGTGCTGGTGATGAATGCCGAGACCGCACAGCGCCTGAAGATCAATACGCTGGCCGACTTGATCGCGTACGCGAAGGCGAATCCGGCCAAGCTCAACTACGGCAGTGGCGGCAACGGCAGCGCGGGCCACCTCGCCGGCGAGATGTTCAAGAAGGAAGCCGGCATCTTCGCCGTGCACATCCCCTACAACGGCGGCAACCCGGCGCAGCTCGCGCTGCTGTCGGGACAGGTCGATTTCAACTTCGACAACCTCGCGACCGCGGCGCCGAACATCCGATCAGGCAAGCTCAAGGCGATCGCGGTGACGACGGCCCAGCGCAGCAGCGCGCTGCCCGAGGTGCCGACGGTGGCCGCCACGCTCAAGGGCTTCGCTATCGACACCTGGTGGGGCCTGGTGGCACCGGCCGGCACGCCGGCCGACGTGGTGGCCAAGCTGAATCAGGCCTTCGTCGCTGCGCTCAACACGCCGGAGACGAAAACCCGCTTCGCGTCGCTGCTGGCCGAGCCGGTCGCCAACACGCCGGAGGAGTTCGGCGCCTTCATGAAGAGCGAGCTCGCGAAATACGAGCGCGTCGTCAAGGCAACCGGCGCGAAGGTCGACTAGCGCTATTCGCCGAGGTACGCTGCCCGAACCTTCGGGTCGCTCAGCATGACCTTGGCATCCCCGCTCATGGTGATGAGGCCCGACTCCATCACGTAGCCGCGATCGGCCAGCCCGAGCGCGCGGCTCGCGTTCTGCTCGACCAGCAGCACGGTGACGCCCTGGTCGTAGACCTGCTTCACCACCTCGAAGATCTTGTCGACCATGATCGGCGACAGGCCCATCGACGGCTCGTCGAGCAACAGCACCTTGGGACGCGCCATCAGCGCGCGGCCCATCGCGAGCATCTGCTGCTCGCCGCCGGACATGGTGCCGGCGAGCTGCGTGGCGCGCTCCTTCAGCCGCGGGAAGGTCGCGAAGACGCGGTCCATGTCCTTCTGGATCTCGACCTTGTCCTTGCGGATGTAGGCGCCGATCTGCAGGTTCTCGGTGATTGTCATGCGCGTGAACACGCCGCGCCCCTCGGGCACCATGACCAGCCCTTCGCCCACCAGGTCCCAGGCGCCGCGGCCCTTGATGCTCTTGCCGAGGAATTCGATGTCACCGCCGCCATACGGCAGCGTGCCGGTGATGGCCTTCATGGTGGTCGTCTTGCCGGCGCCGTTGGAGCCGATCAGCGAGACCAGCTCGCCTTCGCGCACCTCGAAATCGATGCCCTTCACGGCCTGGATGCCGCCGTACGCGACCTTCAGGCCGCTCACTTTCAGAAGTGTCTGTGCCATTTCAGTGTCCTCCCGTGCCGAGGTAGGCCTCGATCACTTTTTCGTTGCGCTGCACGTCCGCGGGCGTGCCTTCGGCGATCTGCTTGCCGTAGTCGAGCACCGTCACCCGGTCGCACAGGCCCATCACGAGCTTCACGTCGTGCTCGATCAGGAGGATGGTGCGGTCGTCCTTGCGGATGCGGTCGATCAGTTCGCGCAGCAGCACCTTCTCGGTGGCGTTCATGCCGGCAGCGGGCTCGTCGAGCGCGATCAGCTGCGGGTCGGTCGCCAGCGCGCGGGCGATCTCGAGCCGGCGCTGGTCGCCGTAGCTCAGCGTGCGCGCCTTGTAGTCGGCGAACTTGCCGATGCCCACATAGTCGAGCAGCTGGTGGGCACGCTCGGCGATCGCCGCTTCCTCGGCCTTGAAGCCGCCCGTTCGGAAGATGGCGCCCATCACGCCCGAATGCGTGCGGATGTGGCGGCCCACCATCACGTTCTCGAGCGCGGTCATTTCCGCGAAGAGCCGGATGTTCTGGAAGGTCCGCGCGATGCCGGCCTTGGCGACCTCGTGCACCGCCGTCGGCTGATAAGGCTTGCCGGCCAGTTCGAAAGTCCCGCTGTCGGGCGAGTACAGGCCCGTGATGACGTTGAAGAAGGTGGTCTTGCCAGCGCCGTTGGGGCCAATCAGTCCATAGACCTGGCCGCGCGTGATCTTGATGCCGACATCGGACAGGGCCTGCAGGCCGCCGAAACGCTTGGAAATGCCCTGAACATTGAGGACGGTGTCAGTCATTGTCGTGCTCTCCTGGCTCACGGATTGATCGACATGGGACGCGATGCGGCGCCAGGAACCTCGTCGGCCGGGGTGTCGACGCCCGGCGCGGCAGCCGGCATGCCGGATGCGGCTGGGGGCGTCGCGCCCTTGCGCGTCAGCGACTTACCGTGCTCCGGCGAAGGCCACAGGCCGCGCGGGCGCACCAGCATGATGATGATCATCGCCAGCGCGATGAACAGCTGGCGCAGGATCGAGGCGTCGAGACGCCCGTCGGTCATGGCCTGCAGCGGCCCGGCCACGTAGCGCAGCACTTCGGGCAGTGCGGCCAGGAGCACCGCACCGAGGATCACGCCCGGCAAGTGGCCGATGCCGCCCAGCACCACCATCGCGACGATCATCACCGACTCGTTCAGGGCGAAGGACTCGGGGGACACGAATCCCTGGAAAGCCGCGAACATCGCGCCGGATACGCCGCCGAAGCTCGCGCCCATGCCGAAGGCCAGCAACTTCATGTTGCGGGTGTTGATGCCCATGGCCTTGGCTGCGATTTCGTCTTCGCGGATGGCCATCCAGGCCCGGCCGATGCGCGAGATCTGCAGCCGATGCGAAATGATAATCGTGAAGATCACGAGCGCCAGGAACAGGTAGTAGTACAGCGTGACCGACGAGATCGCGTAGTCGCCGATCTTGAGCGGCCGGCCCAGGTTGAGGCCCCAGAAGTGGATCGGGTCGATCGCCGTGATGCCCTTCGGACCATTCGTGATGTTGACCGGATGATCCAGGTTGTTGAGGAACACGCGGATGATTTCGCCGAAGCCGAGCGTCACGATCGCCAGGTAGTCGCCGCGCAGCTTCAGCGTGGGCGCGCCGAGCACCACGCCGAAGAAGGCGGCCAGCCCGAGCGCCAGGGGTATCACGAGCAGCAGCGAACTGTGCAGTCCGTTGGGGAACATGGCCTTGATGGCCGGAAAGGTGTCGGTCAGGTGCGGCGAGCCGAGCAGCGCGAACAGGTAGGCGCCGATCGCGAAGAAGGCCACGTAGCCCAGGTCGAGCAGGCCGGCGTAGCCGACGACGATATTGAGGCCGAGGGCCAGCAGCACGTAGAGCAATGCGATGTCGGCGATGCGCACCCACGCATTGCCCTGGCTTTGCAGCAGCAGCGGCAGCACCAGCAGGGCGACGGCCGCGATCAGGAAGTAGACGATGTTCTTGCCGTTTTTCATGGCTGTCCCTCCTTCAAGCCCGGTCCGCCACACGCTCGCCGAGCAGGCCCGAGGGCCTGAGCGTGAGCATGATGATCAGCACGATGAACGCGAAGATGTCGCTGTAGTGGCTGCCGAGCACGTCGCCGGTGAGCGCACCGATGTAGCCCGAACCGATGGCTTCGATGAGCCCGAGCAGGATGCCGCCGACCACCGCGCCCGCGAGGTTGCCGATGCCGCCGAACACCGCCGCCGTGAAGGCCTTCAGGCCGGGGATGAAGCCCATCGCATGCTGTGCGATGCCGTAGTTGGACGCATACATCACGCCGGCGACGGCGGCGAGCACCGCGCCGATGATGAAGGTGGCCGAGATCACCATGTCGGGCCGGATGCCCATCAGCGCGGCGACGCGCGGGTTCTCGGCGGTGGCGCGCATCGCGCGGCCGAGCTTGGTGTAGTTGACCAGCCACATCAGCACCACCAGGCAGAAGGCGGTGACGCTCAGGATCATGACCTGCGTGGGCGAGATCACGGCGCCGCCGACATGGATCGGCGTGGTGGACAGCAGATTGGGATACGCCTTATTGGTCGGCTTCCAGATGATCATTGCCAGCGTCTGCAAGAGGATCGACATGCCGATGGCAGTGATCAGCGGTGCGAGCTTCGGACTGTTGCGCAATGGCCGGTAGGCCACTTTCTCGATGACGAAGTTGAGCGTGGCGGCGACCACGCAGGCAATGATCAACGCAATGATGAGGATGATCCATCCCGGCGTGCCGGGCATCGATTCCTGCATGAGTCCGATGATGGTCCAGCTGGTCAAGGCGCCGACCATGAGCACTTCACCGTGCGCGAAATTGATGAGGTTGATGATGCCGTACACCATGGTGTAGCCCAAGGCTATCAAGGCGTACATGCTGCCGAGTACCAGACCGTTGATGATCTGTTGCAGCAAGATGTCCATAAGGAGGTTCCCTTTTTCTAATGGTGACGCCCTTGGGGAGCGCCCGACTGACCAGGCACGCCGGTTGGGCACCCTGGTTTCCCTTAGCAAAAAACCCGCCAGCATGTGTCGACGGCGGGTTTGTGGCCGGGATTGTAGTCATGCCGGATCGCCATTTCGGTGCGTATCCGACGGGGGTTTTCCCGCTGGCGCGGGCCGAACGGGCTTTGGCGATGCAAGGGAGTACCGGCTCGACGGCGCTGCGTACCTTGCCGTATCAACCGGCCGCGTCGTCGTTTCGCTTGCGCAGTTCGCGCAGTTTCTCCGCGATGCGGATCTCGAGGCCGCGCTCGACGGGCCGGTAGAAGCGCGGCGGATCGAGGCCATCGGGCAGATAGCGCTCGCCGGCCGCGAAGCCGCCCTCCTCGTCGTGCGCGTAGCGATAGCCCTTGCCGTAGTCGAGTTCTTTCATGAGCCGCGTCGGCGCGTTGCGCAGATGCATCGGCACCGGGCGCGTGCCGTCGGCCTTGATGAGGGCGCGGACCTCGTTGTAGGCCTGGTAGACCGCGTTCGACTTCGGCGCGATCGCAAGGTAGACCACGCATTCGGCCAGCGCCAGCTCGCCTTCGGGCGAGCCGAGCCGCTCATAGACCTCGGCGGCGTCGAGCGCCAGCCGCAGCGCGCGCGGGTCGGCCAGCCCGATGTCTTCGCTCGCCATGCGTACCAGCCGGCGCGCCATGTAGCGCGGATCGGCGCCGCCGTCGAGCATGCGCACGAACCAGTAGAGCGAGGCGTCGGGGTCGCTGCCGCGCACCGACTTGTGCAGCGCCGAGATGGTGTCGTAGAACTGCTCGCCGCCCTTGTCGTAACGGCGCATGCGCTCGCCCAGCACGCGCAACAGCCATTCGTCGGTGATGTCGTCGAGCTTCTCGGCGCCGGCTGCGACCGAGAGTGTTTCGAGCGTGTTGAGCAGGCGCCTCGCATCACCGTCGGCATAGGCCACGAGCCGGTCGATGGCCTTCGCTTCGATGGCGGGCACCGCCTGGATGTCCTGCGCCCGGGTCACGATCTGCCGGAGATCGTCTTCGCCGAGCGGCTGCAGCACGTACACCGCAGCACGCGACAGCAGCGCAGAGTTCACCTCGAAGGACGGGTTCTCGGTGGTCGCGCCGATGAAGGTGAACAGGCCCGACTCCACATGCGGCAGGAAGGCGTCCTGCTGGCTCTTGTTGAAGCGGTGGACTTCATCGACGAAGACGATGGTGCGGCGCTGCTCGAGCCCGTCGCGCGCCAGCGTCGCGCGCTCGACCGCATCGCGGATGTCCTTCACGCCGCCGAGCACCGCGCTGATGCTGAGGAACTGCGCATCGAAGGCGTCGGCCATAAGCCGCGCAATGGTCGTCTTGCCGGTGCCCGGCGGTCCCCAGAGGATGCAGGAGTGCGGCTGGCCCGACTCGAAGGCGATGCGCAACGGCATGCCGGGGCCGAGCAGGTGCTGCTGGCCGATGACCTCGCCCAGGGTCTTGGGTCGCAGGCGTTCGGCCAGGGGCTGGTGGGAGGAGGTGGCCATGGAAGCCCGCCGCCCGGCGCTATTGCCTGATCACGTCGGCGCCGGCCGGGGCCTTGAACTGGAAGGTGGCTGCAGGCAACGCAGGATTCACCTCGACCTTGCTGAACTTCAACACCGAGCGCTGGCCGAAGCTGTCGAGGATCTCGAGCGCCGCCAGCGCATCGCCCTGAAAGCCCACCTGGACGTTCTGCAATTGCCCCTCCTTGTTCTTGGGACTGGCCTTGATCCATTGCAGCCCATCGCGCTCGGGGGCTGCCTCGAGCGCGAAATCGGCTTGCAGCGCGCGCAAATCGGGCGCAGCGGCAATCAGCGCGGCCGGCGTCGAGCCGAGCGCCTGCGACTGCTTGCGCTGCGTGACCTGGTTCAGATCGGTGTCATAGAGCCAAAGCGTCTCGCCATCGGCCACGATGCTTTGCGCGAAAGGCTTCTTGTAGTCGAACTTGAACTTGCCGGGACGCTGGAATTCGAAGGTGCCGCTCGACACCTTGGCGCGCGCAGCCTGCCCATCTTTGGCTGGCGCCGTGACGGTCTGCGTGAATTCGGCGCGGCCCGACTTGACGTTCTTCACGAAGGCTTCGAGGCTTTCCATACCGCCGGCCCAGACGCCGGCTGCGGCGACAGCCAACCCGAATCCAACGAGCAACTTCTTCATCGACATCCCTGATCCCATCATCATTCGGTGCGTGCCGGCACCAGAATTTCGCGCTGGCCGCTGCCACTCATGGCGCTTACCAGCCCGGCGTTTTCCATGTCCTCGACCAGCCGCGCGGCGCGGTTGTAGCCGATCTTCAGGTGGCGCTGTACCAGCGAAATGCTGGCCTTGCGGTTCTTGAGCACCACTTCGACCGCCTGGTCGTACATCGGGTCCTTCTCGCCGCCATCGCCGCCACCTTCACCCAGTAGATCGCCTTCGCCGTCGACGGTTCCACCTTCGAGCACCCCTTCGATGTAGTCCGGTTCCCCTTGTGACTTGAGGTAAGCGACGACACGGTGCACTTCTTCGTCGCTCACGAAGGCGCCGTGCACGCGCACCGGCAGGCCGGTGCCGCTCGGCATGTAGAGCATGTCGCCCATGCCGAGCAGGGCCTCGGCGCCCATCTGGTCGAGGATGGTGCGCGAGTCGATCTTGCTCGACACCTGGAAGGCGATGCGGGTGGGGATGTTGGCCTTGATGAGCCCGGTGATCACGTCGACGCTGGGCCGCTGCGTGGCAAGGATCAGGTGGATGCCGGCGGCGCGCGCCTTCTGCGCCAGGCGGGCGATCAGTTCCTCGATCTTCTTGCCGACCACCATCATCAGGTCGGCCAACTCGTCGATCACGACCACGATGTGCGGCTCGCGCGCAAGCGGCTCGGGGCTGTCGGGCGTGAGGCTGAAGGGGTTGTAGATGAACTCCTCGCGCGCCTTGGCCTCGTCGATCTTGGTGTTGTAGCCGGCCAGATTGCGCACGCCCAGCTTGCTCATGAGCTTGTAGCGGCGTTCCATCTCGGCCACGCACCAGTTGAGGCCGTGCGCTGCTTGCCGCATGTCGGTGACCACGGGCGCCAGCAGGTGCGGGATGCCTTCATAAACCGACATTTCGAGCATCTTCGGGTCGATCATCAGCAAGCGCACGTCGCGCGCCTCGGCCTTGTAGAGCAGGCTCAGGATCATCGCGTTGATGCCGACCGACTTGCCGGAGCCGGTGGTGCCGGCCACCAGCACGTGCGGCATCTTCGCGAGATCGGCCACCACCGGGTTGCCGACGATGTCCTTGCCGAGGCCCATGGTGAGCATCGACTTGCCTTCGTTGTAGACCTGCGAGCCGAGGATCTCGCTGAGCTTGATCGACTGCCGCTTGGCGTTGGGCAGTTCGAGCGCCATGTAGTTCTTGCCCGGAATGGTCTCGACCACGCGGATCGACACCAGCGACAGCGAGCGCGCCAGGTCCTTCGCGAGGTTGACGATCTGCGAGCCCTTGACGCCGGTGGCCGGCTCGATCTCATAGCGAGTGATCACCGGGCCCGGCGAAGCCAGCACCACACGCACCTCGACGCCGAAGTCCTTGAGCTTCTTTTCGATCAGGCGCGAGGTCATCTCGAGCGTGTCGGCGGAGACGGTTTCCTGGCGCGCCTGCGCCGAGTCGAGCAGGTCGACCTGCGGCAACTTGCTGTCGGGCAGTTCGCGGAACAAGGGCTTCTGACGTTCCTTGGCCACGCGGTCGCTGCGCGGCACTTCGGTCATCGCGGGTTCGATCTGCACCGGCGGGGAGGGCGCGCGGCGCTTGGGGCGCGGCACGATACGCAGGTCCTCGTCGGCCGATTCGAGCTCGCCGCCCTGCTCCGCCAGTTCCTCGCGCTCGCGCACCGCTCTCTTCCCCATCGCGATGTCTTCGGCGATCTCGCGTTTTTCCCGGCGCAACTCGAACAGCGAGTAGAGACGAGAACCGATGCGCTCGGCGATATGACTCCACGAGAAACGGAATACCAGCGCCGAGCCGATCACGCCGGCAGCAATGGCGATCAGCGCCGAACCGGTGAAGCCCATCCACTTCACGCCGAGCGGCCCGACCAGATAGCCGAGCACGCCGCCGCCGTGCCCGGGGAGGTGGAACTCCAGTCGATAGAGGCGGGACCATTCGAGCATCGCGCTGGCGCACAGCAGCAGCAGCAGGCCGAACCAGAATGCCAGGCGGCTGCGGTTGAAGCGACCCCGCGGCGGCTGATCGGCGGGCGTCGGCTCTCCGCCGCGCAACCAGCCGGCCAGAGAAGACAACCACACGCGCAAGCCGGCCGCCAGGCACCACCAGACCGAGTAACCGGCCAGGAAATAGCTGGCGTCGGCCAGCCAGGCGCCGATACGGCCGCCCCAGTTCTTGATCTCCCCGCCGGTGCCCGAGGTGGACCAGGCGGCATCCGAGGGCGTGAAGCTCAACATGGCGAGCAGCCAGTACAGCAGCACGACGAAGCCGGCGATCAGCGTGATCTCGTGCGCGAAGCGCATGGCGCGCAAGCGCACCGGCTGCGATTCGGCCGATGAGGACGATTGAAGGGTATTGAGCGAATAGGTCATGGCAGACAAGGCCGCCGGCCCGCAGGAACGGGCAGAAGGCTTGCAGAAACTACAACGAAAACGGTCGCGGCCGCGTTGTCAGGGCCGGCGATGCAGGGGCCAGCGCGCTGCGGCGCTGCCGGCCGAAGGGTCAGGCGAGCGATGAGAGCCGTTCCTTGACGATCATTGAGCCGTCGGGCTGCGTCTGGACGAAGCCGCGCTCTTCGAGGTCCTTCATGACCCGGCTCACCATTTCGCGTGAAGCGCCGACCATCTTGGCCAGGTCCTGACGCGAGATCTTGTCGCGCACCTTGAGATTGCCCGCGCCGTCGTCGACCGCGAACTCGAGCAGCGAACGCGCCACACGGCCGTAGACGTCCATCAGCGCGAGCGATTCGATCTTGCGGTCCGCGTGACGCAGCCGCGCAACCAGGCCCCGCATGATGTTGTAGGACATCGAGGAGTTCTCGGGCAGGCAACGTGCAAAGGCTTCGCGGCCGAGCATCAGCACATCGGTCTGGACCTCAGTGCGCACGGTGGCGGAATGCGGCTCGTCGTCGATCATGCTCATCTCGCCGATGTAGTCGCCGGGATGCAACGTCGCGAGGATGACTTCGCGACCGCGGCTGTCCGTGCTCATGACCCGGGCGCGGCCGGTCAGGATGATGTAGAGCGCGTCCGACTTCTTCCCTTGTTCGACCACCGCCTCGGCCCGCTTGAAGCGCTTCTTGATGATCGCGTCGGCAATGCTCGCAGACTGTGTTGGCGTCAGCGCAGCGAACAAAGGTACGCGGCGGAGCAATTCAAGATTGGACAGCATCGACATTCATCAATCCCCGAATTCCGCGCGATTGAGAAGCCCATGCATTAATACAATCGCACGCATTGAAAACAGCCCACGCCCGGTCTTGAACCGAACGGTGATACTCCATATCTATCACCCTGAAAATGTACACGCTGATGCAGCGTCAATCCTAGGTTTTCTACTCATGTCGTCCTCCCCACGCCACGCGAAGGTTCTCATTCTCGGCTCCGGCCCGGCCGGTTATACCGCCGCGGTCTACGCGGCCCGCGCCAATCTCCAGCCCATGTTGATCACCGGCATCGCCCAGGGCGGCCAGCTGATGACGACCACCGACGTCGACAACTGGCCGGCCGATGTGCATGGCGTGCAAGGCCCCGACCTCATGCAGCGCTTCCTGGAGCATGCCGAACGCTTCAAGACGGAAATCGTGTTCGACCACATCAACAAGGTCGACCTGGGCAAGCGCCCCTTCACCCTGACCGGCGACAGCGGCACCTACACCTGCGATGCGCTCGTGATCGCCACGGGCGCTTCGGCCAAGTACCTCGGGCTCGACTCCGAGCAGCACTTCATGGGCCGCGGCGTCTCGGGCTGCGCGACCTGCGACGGCTTCTTCTACCGCGACCAGGAAGTCTGCGTGGTCGGCGGCGGCAATACCGCGGTCGAAGAGGCGCTCTACCTGTCGAACATCGCCAAGAAGGTCACGCTGGTGCATCGCCGCGACAAGTTCCGCGCCGAGCCGATCCTGATCGACAAGCTCCACGAAAAGGCGGCCGAAGGCAAGATCGAGCTCAAGGTGCACAACACGCTGGACGAGGTGTTGGGCGACGACACCGGTGTGACCGGCATCCGCCTCAAGAACACACAGACCGGCGCGACCGAGCAGATCGACCTCAAGGGCTGCTTCATCGCCATCGGCCACCACCCGAACACGGACATCTTCCAGGGTCAGGTCGAGATGAAGGACGGCTACATCCTCACCCGCGCGGGCCTTCAGGGCTTTGCGACCATGACCAGCGTTCCCGGCGTTTTCGCGGCCGGCGACGTGCAGGACCACGTGTACCGCCAGGCCATCACCAGCGCCGGCACCGGCTGCATGGCAGCGCTCGATGCGCAGCGCTTCCTGGAGCAGGACGGCACGCTTTGAGCCGTTCGCCGGCCATGAGGCTATAATCCAAGGCTTTGCCGAATTCGGCCTCTTCTTGGGGCCGGAAACTCACGGCAAGCCGGGCTACCGCCACCCGTTTATGGCGAGGTCAAGCTGCAACCCACCCCGCAATCACCTTGCGCCCGGTGCCAGCTGTTCAAGAAAGAGTGTCCACATGGCACGCGTATGCGACGTTACGGGCAAAGGCCCGATGGTCGGAAACAATGTTTCCCACGCCAACAACAAAACCAAGCGCCGGTTCCTGCCGAACCTGCAATACCGCCGTTTCTGGGTCGAGACCGAAAATCGCTGGGTACGCCTGCGTGTTTCGAGCGCCGCTCTGCGCCTGATCGACAAGAACGGCATCGACGCCGTGCTCGCAGACCTGCGTGCACGCGGCCAAGCTTAAGGAGCTGAATCATGGCAACGAGCAAAGGCGGACGCGAAAAGATCAAGCTGGAATCCACCGCGGGTACCGGCCATTTCTACACGACCAGCAAGAACAAGAAGACGATGCCTGAAAAGATGTCGATCATGAAGTTCGACCCGAAGGCGCGCAAGCACGTCGAGTACAAGGAAATCAAGCTGAAGTAATTCGGCTGGTTCAAACAAAAAACCCCGCTGCGATCCAGCGGGTTTTTTGTTGTCTGCGTTTCACCAAACAGCAGACTTCAAGAAAAAGCCGGCCCGCAGGCCGGCTTTGATCGAGGTGCGGAGAACGCCGCCTCAGGCACGCGCCGCGCGCAGGCGGGTCGAGAACTCACGCAACCCTGCGATGCCGCTGGCTTCCGCACGATGGCACCAGGCGGCCAGATCGGCGGCCAGTTGTTCGCGCGACTGCGAGGTGTTGAGCCACAGCTGGCGAAGTTCTTCGCGCATCGTCACCATCTTGTCGAGCACCGGGTGCGCAGCACGCGCCTGCACGAGATTCAAGCGCGCCGCCGCCGGCACCTTGTCGTCGTCGCGGTGCAGCCAGCGCTTGGCTGCCTTCAGCACCGACAGGTCGGCACCCTTCGCCTTCATCGATGCCAGCTCTGCCTTGGTCGCGCGACGCATTTCGCGCGCATAGCCGGCCATCACTTCGTACCGATTGGCGATAACGGCCTCGAGAGTCTTCTGGTCGGCTACCGGCCGGATGTCGCCCAGTTGCATCTTGGGGGGCACCTTCTTGACCTTGGCCCAACCGAGCTTCTGCATCATTCGGATATAGACCCAGCCGATGTCGAACTCGTATTTCTTGACGGAAAACTTCGCCGAGGTCGGATAAGTGTGGTGGTTGTTGTGCAGTTCTTCGCCGCCGATGATCAAGCCCCAGGGCATGATGTTGCGGCTGGCGTCGGGCGCCTCGAAGTTGCGGTAGCCCCAGTAATGGCCGATGCCGTTGATGACGCCGGCCGCGGTGATCGGGATCCAGAGCATCTGGACCGCCCACACCGCCATGCCGAGCGCGCCGAAGAGCGCCAGGTTGATCACCAGCATCAGGCCCACGCCCTGCCAGCTGTAGCGCGAATAGAGGTTGCGCTCGAGCCAGTCGTCCGGCGTCCCATGGCCGTAGCGCTCCATCGTCTCCTTGTTCTTCGATTCGGCACGGTAGAGCTCGGCGCCGCGCCACAGCACTTCGTCGATGCCGCGGACCTGCGGGCTGTGCGGGTCTTCTTCGGTTTCGCACTTCGCATGGTGCTTGCGGTGAATCGCAACCCACTCCTTGGTCACCATGCCGGTCCCCAGCCAGAGCCAGAAACGGAAGAAATGCGAAGGAATCGGGCCCAGATCCATGGCCCGGTGCGTCTGCGTGCGGTGCAGGAAGATCGTGACCGCCGCGATCGTGATGTGCGTGGTGAACAGCGTGTACAGCACGACCTGCCACCACGTGAGATCCCACAAGCCGTGTCCGAGCCAGTCGATGGCCGCGCTCAGAACGGCAGAGTCAGGAAGCAACATTGAGTTCAGTACTCCATGGCGCACGAAGGTGCAGCCTTCAGGTAACCCGTGATTTTAAGGCTTCGGCCCTGAAAAGGGGGCTAAATCCTTGATCCATCGCGAGTTATCTGTCTTCTTTGGGTCTTCCTGCCTACTTCCGGTTCCAGACCGCGGCAAAGAAGCCATCGGTAGCATGACGGTGCGGCCAAAGACGCAGATAGCGCTTGCCGCCTTCCCCGCCGGCGGCCAGGCCCTCGGCGCCGGCGACCTTGAGCCCGTTCAACAGGTCCACGGCGTCCTGCGGCTCGAATTCGGGGTTGGCGGCACCGAAGGCCTCGGCGATGGCCTCGTTCTCCTCCGGCAGCACGCTGCAGGTGGCGTAGACGAGGCGCCCCCCCGATTTCACGAGCCGCGCCGCGCTTTGCAGGATTGCCGCCTGTTTCGCGGTCAACTCCTCGACCGACTTCGGCGACTGGCGCCACTTGAGGTCCGGATTGCGCCGCAGCGTGCCCAGGCCCGAGCAGGGCGCATCGACCAGCACCCGGTCGATCTTGCCGGCCAAGCGCTTGATGCGCTCGTCGCGCTCGTGGGCGATGGCGGCGGGATGCACGTTCGAGAGCTTGCTGCGTGCCAGGCGCGGTTTGAGCGCATCGAGCCGGTGCGCCGAGGTGTCGAAGGCGTAGAGCCGGCCGGTGTTGCGCATCGTGGCCCCGATGGCGAGCGTCTTGCCGCCCGCGCCGGCGCAGAAGTCCACCACCATCTCGCCGCGCTTGGCATCGAGCAGAAGCGCCAGCAGCTGGGAGCCCTCGTCCTGCACCTCGACCGCGCCGCGCGCGAATGCATCGAGCTTGGCGAGCGCCGGCTTGCCGTCGACGCGCAGGCCCCAGGGCGAAAACGGCGTCGCGACCGCCTTGATGGCAGCCAGCGCAAGCTCTTTCTGCACGTCGGGGCGCTTGTCGGTGAGTGTGTTGACCCGCAGATCGAGCGGCGCCGGCTGCTGCAGGCTTTCCGCCAGCCGCCAGAATTCGGCACCGAGCTGCGCCTTGAGCGGTGCCACCAGCCATTCGGGCAGGTTATGCCGGTGGCGCTCCAGCAGGTCGTCGGGCTTGACGGCATCGCAGTTGTCGAGCCAGCGCTTCTCCGTGTCGTTGAGTGCGCTCTTCAGAAAATCGCGCGGGCCATGGAATCCGAGGATGGCCATGCGCCGTTCCTTCGGCCCGCTGCCGGAGGGCGACAGATGATCGAACAGCAGCTTCTTGCGCAACACGGTGTAGACCGTCTCGGCCAGCGTGGCGCGCTCGCGCGGTCCGAACTCACGGTGCTCACGAAAGAAGCGGGAAACGACCTGATCGGCAGGATGATCGAATTTCAGGACGAGGCCGACCAGGTCGGCGCAGGCCTCGAGAAGGGCTTTGGGGTGCATGCCCCCATTGTCTCAGCCGGCCGTGCGCGTCCAGACCGGCCCGAAGGCCTGCCGCTCGATCTCCGCGAGAGTGGGCGAATGGCCGGCCCACAGCACCAGCACGGCACCAGGCAGGTTCAAGGCCTGCTCGAGCTGGCGGCACAAGCCCCAGCGCTCCTCGTCGGGCAGCCCCGGCAGCTCGACGAACAGAACGTAGGCGCGACGCCAGGGGAATTCGCGCAAGTTCTTGCGCACAAGCCAGGCCCGCGAGATCGGGCTGCAGCGCACCAGGTCGGCCCGCAATTCGCCGAGCTCGAACTCGCTCAGGTCATGGCGCGCGATCTGGCTGAAGAAGGGCGTGCTGGTGATCTCCTCCCAGGCGCGCTGCTCGGCCGCCTCTGCCGCCCTGGCCCGTTCGCGCCACAGCTTGAGCGCGGGCTCGTCGTGCGGCCCGGCCTCGGGATCCTCGAGCGCGGCGACGGCGGTCTTGGCGGCCCACCAGCGGCTCGCGGTGCTCGACGCATGCAGCCGCTCCAGCACTTCGAGGCGCGCCGCGCGATCCTTGGGCGGAAGCGTCTGCGCCAGGCCGCGCAGCGCGCCCGGATGGTCGGGCGTGATCTGCAAGGCGCGCTCGTAGCGGCCGCGCACATCGGCGGCGGCGTTGATGCGGCGCTCGCAATCGGCCCACTCGACCATCTCGTCGGCATTGTTGCGTCCCCTGCTGGCCGCCAGCGCGACGACACGTTCCCGCACCCGCGCGAGGTAGGCGTGATGCAGCTTCCAGTCGCTCGCATGCGTGCGGCGCCATTCGCCATCGAAGTGCGCGATCCATTTCGTCTTGTCGGCCAGCAGCTCGAGGGCCGACTTCGCCGACCAGGCCGGCAACGCGGCCTTCTCATCGAGCGCTTCGAGCCGGTCGCGCAGCACCGGATGCGTGTCATCGACATCGCTCACGCGCCGCAATGCGCCGCGCAGCGCTTCGCGTGCCAGATCGGGAGCGACGGGCGCGCACAGCTGCGCTTCCATCGCGGAGAAGGGCCCGGCCGGCAACGGCTCCTGGGCAGCGCGCGCCCAGTGCCCGGACCAGAAGGCATCCGCATACCAGGTGCTCTTGACGGCTATCTCGGTCAATGCGGCAGCGGCCACACCGGGGCCGAGCAGGCGAGCCGAGATGCGGTCGGCTTCGTACTCGTCCTGCCGCGCCAGCGCAAAGGTCTTGGCAGCGAAGCGCGGGAAGTACCAGCGAAAAAAGGCCTGCGAGGCAAGCGCCATCACGCCCTCGTCGTTCTGCAGGCTGGCATCGAGCTTGAGCCAGGACAAGCGCGTACGGTAGATCCAGGCGCTCAGCTTGCCGTGGTTCCCGCGCAGGTGGCCGTACTCGTGCGCCAGCACCGACAGCAGGCGCCGCTTGTCCAGCGCCATCAGGAGCGGCAATCCGACGCTCAGGTAGTTGACCGCACCCCCGAAGAGACCGAAGCGCGGCAGCTGGCGGATGCTGGCGTTGAACTCGCTGTCGAGGTAGACGTGATGGACCGGCGGACCATCGATCTTTTGTCGGATACGGTCGAGCGCCTCGAAAAGCGCCGGCGCATCCTCGCGCGCAAGCTGCACGCCCTCGGGCTCGTCGAAGCGCACCCACAGCGCACGCAGCGTGGCCCACAGCAGGCCGAGCGCGAAGAGCAGAAGCCAGCCGCGCGTGAAATTGAAGCGCCCCTGCCCCATCGACGCAACGACCCAGGCGATGATGCCGACCGCGAGCGCCAGGCACGCGATCACCCACAGATAACCCAATGCGGCGAAAGCGGCGACACCACGCCGATAGCCGCTGCTGTCGTCGGCGCTGGCGTGTTCGCTCAGTCGGACGAGATGAACAAAATCGGCACGATCCATCTCGACCTTTCAATCTTTTGAAGAAAACCGCCAACGTGAACGACGACGACCTGCCACCCCTGATCGAAACACCGCCCGGCCGCTATCGCCACTACAAGGGCGGCGAATACGAAGTGCTCGGCACCGTGCGCCACAGCGAGACGCTGGAGCCGATGACGCTGTATCGAGCGCTCTACGGCGCGCGCGGGCTGTGGGTACGCCCGGCGGCGATGTTCGGCGAGACCGTGGAGATCGACGGCTTGCCACGGTCGCGTTTCGTCAGGCTCGACTAGAAGGCCGGAACGTTCAGCCGCAACGCACGGCCGTCACACGGTTGCGCGCATCGACGACGAGATTGAGCCGGCCACCGCTGAATTCCATCGTGACCACCTGGTTGGGCTTGAGGGTGCGCACGCTCTCCGCACCGGCACGAACGCGGGCCGAAGCCTCGAGTTCCGCCGATGCGGATTGGCCGATCGCGAACTTGGCGCCGTCGGCGTTGCATTGCGCTTGCGGCGCGGGCGCCTGGGCGGCAGCCACCGGTGCGGGCGCAGGCGCCGGAGCGGAAGCCGGTGCAGAAGCAGCACAACCGGACAACAGCGCGGCGACAGCCAGCGCGGACAGCAACAGGTGACGGCTTCTCACAAACGACTCTCCAGGCGGGGAAAACCAGATTGTGTCATTTTGTTTCATCAAGCCAGTCCGCGATAGCCTGCGGGTAAACCCTATGTTCCTGCGCCAGCACGCGCGCTGAAAGCGTCTCGGGCGTGTCGTCCGGCAGGACCGGCACGACCGCCTGCGCGAGGATCGGCCCATGGTCGAGTTCGACAGTCACCTGGTGCACCGTCACCCCTGCCACCCGGCAACCCGCCTCGATCGCGCGCCGATGGGTGTGCAGGCCTGGAAAGGCCGGCAGCAGCGAAGGATGGATGTTGAGCAGCCGTCCTTCATAGCGCGCCACGAAGCCCGGCGTGAGAATGCGCATGAATCCCGCAAGCACCACCAGCGCCGGCGCATGCGCATCGACGGCATCGGCCAGCGCCGCATCGAAGGCCTCGCGGGTGGCGAAGTCCTGGTGCGGGATCACCGCGGTCGCGATGCCCTGCGCCTGCGCCAAAGCGAGACCCGGCACCCCCGCCTTGTTGCTGATGACCGCAGCGACGCGCGCACCGAAGCGCTGCGCCCAGCGCTCGCGCGCGGCGGCGTGCACGATAGCCGCCATATTGGAGCCGCTGCCGGAGATCAGGATCACGATGTTCTTCATGGGAGGCGGGATTATCTGTGCTCGTTTCCACCGATCCCATTTGTCGCCGCGCGGACACCGCGAACTAGCACGACCGTGCTAAAACTATTCGGTCCGACGGACGCGCCGCCCCTGCGGCGCTCGATCAACACAGCGAGGCAAGCATGGATTTGAGCTTCACGCCCGAAGAACAGAAGTTCCGCGAAGAGATTCGCGCCTGGGTCAAAGACAACCTTCCCCAAGAGATATCCCACAAGGTGCACAACGCACTGGAACTCACGCGCGACGATCTGCAGCGCTGGGCCAAGATCCTTGGCAAGAAGGGCTGGCTGGGCTACGGCTGGCCGACCGAATTCGGCGGGCCGGGCTGGACCGCGATCCAGAAGCACCTGTTCGAGGAAGAAACCGCGCTGGCCGGCGCGCCGCGCATCGTCCCCTTCGGTCCGGTCATGGTGGCGCCGGTGATTCAGGCCTTCGGCAATGCCGAGCAGCAGAAGCGCTTCCTGCCCGGCATCGCGAGCGGCGAGGTCTGGTGGAGCCAGGGCTACAGCGAGCCCGGCTCGGGCTCCGATCTCGCTTCGGTGAAGACCAAGGCCGAACGAAAGGGCGACAAGTACATCGTCAACGGCCAGAAGACCTGGACCACGCTCGGCCAGTACGGCGAGTGGATCTTCTGCCTGGTGCGCACCAGCAACGAAGGCAAGCCGCAGACCGGCATCAGCTTCCTGCTGATCGACATGAAATCGCCCGGCGTCACGGTGCGGCCGATCAAGCTGCTCGACGGCAGCCATGAGGTCAACGAGGTCTGGTTCGACAACGTCGAGGTGCCGGCCGAGAACCTGATCGGCGAAGAGAACAAGGGCTGGACCTACGCCAAGCACCTGCTCTCGCACGAGCGCACCAACATCGCCGATGCGAACCGCGCCAAGCGCGAGCTGGAGCGCCTGAAGCGCATTGCGAAGCGCGAGGGCGTCTGGGAAGACCAGCGCTTCCGTGACGAGATCGCCAAGCTCGAAGTCGACGTGATCGCGCTCGAGATGCTGGTGCTGCGCGTGCTCTCGGCCGCCACCTCGGGCAAGAACTCCCTCGATATCGCGGGCCTGCTCAAGATCAAGGGCAGCGAGATCCAGCAGCGCTATTCCGAACTCATGATGCTGGCGGGCGGCCCCTTCGCGCTGCCGCTGATCCGCGAAGCGATGGCCGCCGGCTGGCAGGGCGACTTCCCCGGCGGCCACGCCGAAGTGGCGCCGCTCGCGACGACCTACTTCAACATGCGCAAGACCACCATCTACGGCGGCAGCAACGAGGTGCAACGCAACATCGTCGCGCAGACCGTTTTGGGCTGAACGCAGGCATCAAGGATCAAGACAATGGACTTCAATTTCAGCGATGACCAGCAACAGCTTCGCGACGCCGTCGCCAAGTGGGTCGAAAAGGGCTACGGGTTCGAGCGCCGCCGCGGCATCGAAGCCGCCGGCGGCTTCTCGCGCGAAGCCTGGGACGAGCTGGCCGAACTGGGCCTGGGCGGCCTCTACATTCCCGAAGACGAGGGCGGCCTCGGCATGGGAGCGGTCGAAGGCATGGTCGTGATGGAGGAACTGGGCCGCGGCATCGTGCTGGAGCCGCTGGCCCAGTCCTTCATCGCCGGCGCCGTGCTCGCCGGCCATGCCGACGAGGACACCAAGGACAGCTGGCTGCCGCGCATCGCGGGCGGGCAGGCTCTGGTCGTTCTGGCGCATCAGGAGCGCAAGGCGCGCTATAGGCTCGACGTCTGCGAGGCCAAGGCAGTCAGGGACGGCAACGGCTATCGCCTCACCGGCAGCAAGAGCTTGGTGCCGGCCGGCGACGAGGCCGATGCCTTCATCGTGCCCGCGCAACTGGACGGCAAGATCGCCCTCTTCCTCGTCCCGCGCTCCGAAGACGGCGTGGCCGCACGCGGCTATGGCACGCAGGACGGCAGCCGCGCCGCCGAAGTCGTGTTCGACCAGGCCGCCGCCGTTCTGATCACGAAGGACGGCCTGCCCGCACTCGAGCACGCGGTCGACATCGGCATCGCCGCGGCCTGCGCCGAAGCCGTGGGCGTGATGGACAAGACGCTCGCGCTCACGGTCGAGTACATGAACACGCGCAAGCAGTTCGGCGTGGCGATCGCGAGCTTCCAGGCCCTGCGCCACCGCGTGGCCGACATGAAGATGCAGCTCGAACTCGCGCGCTCCATGAGCTACTACGCCACCCTGAAACTCAACGCACCGGCCGCCGAGCGCCGCCAGGCCGCCGCGCGCGCCAAGTACCAGCTGGGCGTGTCGATGCGCTTCATCGGCCAGCAGTCGGTGCAACTGCACGGCGGCATCGGCGTGACCGACGAGTACATCGGGAGCCACTACTTCCGCAAGCTGACGCAGCTCGAGATGAGCTTCGGCGATACGCTGCACCACCTGGGCGAGGTATCGTCGCGCATGCAGGACAGCGCCGGCGTCTTCGCGTGACACACGACGCTGCTATCTTTTCCCGATAGCACGCGCCCGCCAGCCCTGCGCTCGCGGGCGCATTCTTTTGTCTTGGAGCCTGCCCATGCACACTCGCCGTCACCTGATTGCTCTTTGCCTCGCCTCGACCATGCTCGCCGCCTGCAACACCGCGCCTCTTTCCAGCGCGCGGCCGCCGATCGTCTTCATGCACGGCAACGGCGACTCCGCCGCACTGTGGCAGACGACGCTGTGGCGCTTCGAATCGAACGGCTGGCCGCGCGAACGGCTCTTCACCGTCGACCAGCCCTTTCCACTGGCGCGCGACGACGATGCGGTGGCGCAGCCGGGGCGCAGTTCGACCGCCGAGTCGATGGCCTTCCTGAAAGCGGAGGTCGAGCGCGTGCTCAAGACCACGGGCGCCCGCAAGGTCATCCTGATCGGCAACTCGCGCGGCGGCAACACGATCCGCAACTACGTGCAGAACGGCGGCGGCGACCAGGTCGTGAGCCACGTGGTACTGGGCGGCAACCCGGCGCACGGCATCTGGGCCGTCAAGGGGCTGCGCGAGGGCAATGAGTTTTCCGGCCTGAGCCCCTTCATGCAGCGGCTCAACGCACCGAAGAACGGGGCCGGCGACGAAGTCACGCCCGGCGTGAAGTGGCTGACCGTGCGCTCCGACAACAACGACAAGTACGCGCAGCCCGACGGCGTGTGGATCGGCGCCAAAGGCACGCCCACCAACATCGGATTCGACGGGCCGGCGCTGAAAGGAGCGACAAACGTCGCGCTGCCGCGCGTCGACCATCGCGAGACCTCGTTCTCGCCGGCCGCCTTCGATGCGGGCTGGCGCTTCCTGACCGGCGAGGCCCCGCGCACGCTGCAGCCGGTGGCCGAATCGGCGATCACCCTGTCGGGCAAGGTCACGGGCCTGGGGCTCGATCCGCTCAATCCGGCGAGCGGCGCGTTCGTCAACAACCTGCCGCTCGCGGGCGCCCGGCTCGCGGTCTTCGCAGTCGATGCCGCGACCGGCGCCCGCCGCGGCGCAGCCGCGTGGGAACAGACCATCGCGCAGGACGGCCGCTGGGGCCCCTTCAATGCGCAACCGGCCACGGCCTACGAGTTCGTGCTGAGCGCGCCGGGCTATGCCACCACGCATATCTACCGCAGCCCCTTCCCGCGTTCGAGCGCCGTAGTGCAGCTGCGGCCCGAGCGCATCGCCGAAGCCGACCGCGACGCCAAGGCACTGGTCGTCTTCACGCGGCCGCGCGGCTATTTCGACGCTCAGCGGGACACCATGCGCTTCGACGGCCAGGCCGCCCTGCCGGGCGTGTCGCCGCAGGGCGCGGGCGTATCGAGCTCGAAGCTCAAGCTTTCAAGTGACGCGCCGCGCAGCGTCGTGGCCGAGTTCAATGGCGAACGCGTGGCTGGCCAGAGCTGGCCTGCGGCCCAGGGCAACGTCAGCGTGCTGGAGCTGACCTATTGAGGAGCAAGCAATGGACGCAACAGGCGACTTCGTCCTGCGCTCGCGCGATGCGCGCGGCGTGATCACGCTGACCCTGAACCGGCGGCAGTCCTTCAATGCGCTGTCCGAGGAAATGCTCGCGGCGCTCGCCAGTGCATTCGAAGCGGTCGCCGCGGATGACTCGGCCCGCTGCGTGGTGCTGGCGGGTGCCGGCAAGGCTTTTTGTGCCGGCCACGACTTGAAGCAGATGCGCGCGAAACCCTCGCTCGGCTACTACGAAGACCTGTTCGGCCTATGCGGCGAAATGATGCTGGCCATCCAGCGCCTGCCGCTGCCCGTGATCGCGCGCGTGCACGGCATCGCGACCGCGGCCGGATGCCAGCTGGTCGCCGTTTGCGACCTCGCGGTGGCGTCGAGCGAGGCGAAGTTCGCCGTGAGCGGCGTCAATGTCGGCCTCTTCTGCTCGACGCCCAGCGTCACGCTGTCGCGCAACCTGGGCCGCAAGGCGGCCTTCGAGATGCTGGTCACCGGCGATTTCATCGATGCCGAAGAAGCCATGGCCAAAGGCCTTGTCAACCGCGTGGCGGCGCCCGAAGCGCTAGATGCCGAACTCGAATCGCTGGTCGCTCGCATCGTCGCCAAGCCGAGAACGGCGCTAGCCCTGGGCAAAGCCTTGTTCTACCGCCAGCTCGAGACCGGAATCGAAGCGGCCCTGGCCGATGCGAGCCTGATCATGGCCTGCAACATGATGGATGACAGCGCACAGGAAGGCGTGCAGGCCTTCATAGAGAAGCGGACACCTGATTGGCGCTGACTAGCCGTGCAGCCGCGAGCTGTGCGGCAGGTGCGCCATCAGGAACTCCATCTGGTCGGCCAGGATGCGGCGATTGCGCAGGATGAAGTCTTCCCACAGGCTGGGCACGTAGGGCGCGTAGAGCAGCGGCATGTTGGCCTGCTCCGGCGTGCGGCTGCTCTTGCGGTGGTTGCAGGGCTTGCAGGCCGTGACCACGTTCATCCAGGTGTCGATGCCGTTCTGCGCGAACGGGATGATGTGCTCGCGCGTGAGCTCTTCCTCGTGGAAGTGGCCGCCGCAGTAGGCGCAGACGTTGCGGTCGCGCGCGAACAGCTTGCTGTTGGTGAGGCCCGGGCGCTGCGTGAAAGGATTGATGCGCGGCACGCCCTTGGTGCCGATGATGCTGTTGACCGCGATCTGCGATTGTTCGCCCGTGACCGCGTTGTGGCCCCCGCGGAACAGCGCGACCTGCGCGCCGACTTCCCAGCGCACCTCGTCCGCCGCATAGTGGATCACCGCCTGTTCCAGCGAAATCCACGATTGGGGCAGCCCTTGGGCCGACAGCTTCAAGACCTTCACCACACGCCTCCTCAGCAAAGAAGAACCACGGAAAGACCAAGCATCGCGCCCGCCGGAGGGCTTGCGCGCGACGCACTGCGTCACAATATACCGGCTTTGTGACAAAAAGCTCCGAATGGGCCCATTCGGCGGGCGCAAAGCGCTATCAAAAAGATATCAACCCATGCAGGTTTTCCGGGGTTTCAGGCATCCGGGCGTGGCTCCGGCCTGCGCCCTGACCATTGGCAATTTCGACGGCGTGCACCGTGGCCACCAGGCCATGCTGGGGCTGCTCAACACCGAGGCGCGCCTGCGGGGGCTGCCCAGCTGCGTGCTGACCTTCGAGCCGCATCCGCGCGACTACTTCGCCGCCGTCGCCAAGCGGCCCGAGCTGGCGCCGGCGCGCATCGGCACGCTGCGCGACAAGCTCAGCGAGCTGGCGGCCAGCGGCGTGGCACAGACCATCGTGCTGCCTTTCGACGCCCGCCTCGCCGCGCAGACCCCCGACGAATTCATCCAGCACGTGCTGATCGAGGGCCTGGGCGTGCGCTACGTGCTGGTGGGCGACGACTTCCGCTTCGGCGCCAAGCGTGCCGGCGACTACGCGATGCTCGATGCAGCCGGCGACCGGCATGGCTTCGATGTGGCGCGGATGATGAGCTACGAAGTGCACGGGCTGCGCGTCTCGAGCTCGGCCGTGCGCGAGGCGCTGGCCGAAGGCCGGATGGGTGATGTGCAGGCCCTGCTCGGCCGGCCCTACGCGATCTCGGGCCACGTGGTGCACGGCCGCAAGCTCGGCCGCGCGCTGGGCGCCTCGGCGCCGGGCCGCGACGACGGCTTCCGCACGCTCAACCTGCGCTTCAAGCACTGGAAGCCGGCCGCCAGCGGCATCTTCGCGGTGCTGGTCCACGGCCTGGGCGAGACGCCGATGCATGGCGTCGCCAACCTCGGCGTGCGCCCCTCGCTCGACGCCAACGACGTCAACGCCGGCCGCGTGCTCTTGGAGACCCATTGCCTCGATTGGCCGGCCGACCTCGGCGCCGAAGGGGCCTACGGTAAAATCGTGCGCGTGGAACTGCTGCACAAACTGCACGACGAATTGCGCTACACCAGCCTCGAGGCCCTCACCGCGGGCATCGCGAAGGATGGCCGCGACGCACGTGCTTTCTTTGCTTCCACCCACGCCGAGACCCATCGCCAGACCACGCGCGACCGAATTTAGCCCTGCACGCACCGTGCTGCCGCCCTTCGACAAGCTCAGGGCGAACGGCTTTTTATTCGCACCGACGCCTAACCGTTCGGGCTGAGCCTGTCGAAGCCCTGTTTCGAACTCCATCATGTCTGACGTTGCACCCTCCACCGACTACCGCGCCACGCTGAACCTGCCCGACACCCCTTTCCCGATGCGCGGCGACCTGCCCAAGCGCGAACCGGGTTGGGTCAAGGAATGGAACGACGAGGGCCGCTACCACCGCCTGCGCGATGCGCGCCACGGCGCGCCCAAGTTCATCCTGCACGACGGCCCGCCGTATGCCAACGGCCAGATCCACATGGGCCACGCCGTCAACAAGATCCTGAAGGACATGATCACCAAGGCGCGCCAGCTCGAGGGCTACGACGCGCTCTACGTGCCCGGCTGGGACTGCCATGGCCTGCCGATCGAGAACGCGATCGAAAAGAAGTACGGCCGCAACCTGAGCCGCGACGAGATGCAGGCCAAGAGCCGCGCCTACGCGACCGAGCAGATCGCGCAGCAGATGGGGGACTTCCAGCGCCTGGGCGTGCTGGGCGAATGGGACCATCCCTACAAGACCATGGATTTCGCCAACGAGGCCGGCGAGCTGCGCGCCTTCAAGCGCGTGATCGAGCGAGGCTTCGTCTACCGCGGGCTCAAGCCGGTCTACTGGTGCTTCGACTGCGGCTCCTCGCTGGCCGAGTTCGAGATCGAGTACGCCGACAAGAAGAGCCAGACGCTCGACGTCGCCTTCAAGGCGCATGAGCCGGCCAAGCTGGCAGCCGCCTTCGGCCTGCCGGCGCTCGCCAAGGACGCCTTCGTCGTCATCTGGACCACCACCGCCTGGACCATCCCGGCCAACCAGGCGCTCAACCTGAACCCCGAGCTCGACTACGCGCTGGTCGACACCGAGCGCGGCCTGCTGGTGCTGGCCGCCTCGCTGGTCGAGATGTGCATGAACCGCTACGCGCTCGACGGCAAGGTGCTGGCCACCGTCAAGGGCGAGAAGCTCGGCGGCCTCGAGTTCGAGCATCCGCTGTACGACGTCGATGCCGGCTATCGCCGCCTGTCGCCGGTCTACCTGGCCGACTACGCGACGGCCGACGACGGCACCGGCATCGTCCACTCCTCGCCGGCCTACGGCGTGGACGACTTCAACTCCTGCATCGCGCACGGCGTCGCCTACGACGACATCCTGAACCCGGTGCAGGGCAACGGCTCCTACGCGCCTGACTTCCCGCTCTTCGGCGGCCAGAACATCTGGAAGGCCGTGCCGCACATCATCCAGACGCTGCGCGACGCGAATCGCCTGCTCACGACCGACACCATCACCCACAGCTACCCGCACTGCTGGCGCCACAAGACGCCAGTGATCTACCGCGCCGCCGCGCAGTGGTTCATCCGCATGGACGAGGGCGAGGGCGTGTTCACCAAGGACAAGGCGCCGAAGACCCTGCGCCAGACCGCGCTGGAAGCGATCGAGGAGACCAGCTTCTATCCGGAGAACGGCAAAGCCCGCCTGCACGACATGATCGCCAACCGGCCCGACTGGTGCATCAGCCGCCAGCGCAGCTGGGGCGTGCCGATCCCCTTCTTCCTGCACAAGGACTCGGGCGAGTTGCATCCGCGCACGATGGAGATCCTCGACCAGGCGGCCGGCATCGTCGAGAAGGGCGGCATCGAGGCCTGGAGCCGCGTGACGGCCGAAGAGATCCTCGGCGCTACCGACGCGCCCCACTACACCAAGAGCACCGACATCCTCGAGGTCTGGTTCGACTCGGGTTCGACCTTCTTCCACGTGCTGCGCGGCACGCACCCGAACGTGCACCACGAGACCGGCCCGGAAGCCGACCTCTACCTCGAAGGCCACGACCAGCATCGTGGCTGGTTCCATTCCTCGCTGCTGATCGCCTGCGCGCTCGAAGGCCGCGCGCCCTACAAGGGACTGCTGACGCACGGCTTCACCATCGACAGCCAGGGCCGCAAGATGAGCAAGTCGCTCGGCAACGGCCTCGAGCCGCAGGAAGTCAACAAGAAGCTGGGCGCCGAGATCACCCGCCTGTGGGTCGCGGCCAGCGACTATTCGGGCGACATCGCGGGCGACGACAAGATCCTCGCGCGCGTGGTCGACGCCTACCGGCGCATCCGCAACACGCTGCGCTTCCTGCTCGCCAACACCAGCGACTTCGACATCGCGAAGGATGCGCTGCCGCTCGACCGGCTGCTCGAGATCGACCGCTATGCCTTGAGCCGCGCCGCACAGTTCCAGGCCGAGGTGCTTGCGCACTACAAGGTCTACGAGTTCCACCCGGTGGTGGCCAAGCTGCAGGTGTACTGCTCGGAAGACTTGGGCGCCTTCTACCTCGACGTGCTGAAGGACCGCCTCTACACCACCGCGCCCGGCTCGCACGCGCGCCGCAGCGCCCAGACGGCGTTGTGGCACATCACGCAGGCGATGCTGCGCTGGATGGCGCCCTTCCTGAGCTTCACCGCCGAGGAGGCGTGGAAGTTCGTCGGCAACGGCGAGTCGATCTTCACCCAGGTCTTCAGCGATCTGGGCACCCCCGACGAGGCGCTGCTCGCCAAGTGGAGCCGCATCCGCGAGATCCGCGACAGCGTCAACAAGGAAATCGAAACCGTGCGCGCGGCCGGCCAGGTCGGTTCCTCGCTGCAGGCCAACGTGAAGCTGGTCGCGCCGGCCGAGGACCACGCGCTGCTGGCCTCGCTCGGCGAGGACCTCAAGTTCGTCTTCATCACCTCCGCCGTCGAGCTCACGGCCGGCGACAGCCTGTCGGCCCAGGTGACGGCGAGTTCGGCCACCAAGTGCGAACGCTGCTGGCACTGGCGCGATGACGTCGGGCACAACCCCGCGCATCCGGCCATCTGCGGCCGCTGCACCAGCAACCTCTACGGTGCCGGTGAAGGCAGGAGCGTCGCCTGATGGCCACCCGCTCCCTCGCCGCGCCGCGCACCGGCATCTGGCCCTGGCTCGGCCTGGCGCTGGTGATCCTGATCCTCGACCAGTTCACCAAGACGCTGATCCTCGGCTACTACAAGCTCGGCGACGCCACCTACATCACGAGCTTCTTCAACATCGTGCGCGCCCACAACACCGGCGCCGCCTTCTCCTTCCTCGCGGATGCGGCAGGCTGGCAGCGCTGGTTCTTCACTGCCGTCGGGGTGGCCGCTGCCATCTTCATCGTCTGGATGCTCAAGTCGCACGCCGGGCAGAAGCTGTTCTCCTTCGCCATGGCCGCGATCCTCGGCGGCGCGATCGGCAACGTGATCGACCGCCTGATGCACGGCTACGTGGTCGACTTCCTCGACTTCCACCTCGCGGGGCGGCATTTCCCGGCCTTCAATGTGGCGGACAGCGCGATCACGATCGGGGCGATCTGCTTGATCCTCGACGAGCTGCGGCGGGTCCGCAAAGCGCGCTGAACCCCGTTTCCTGAGTCGCCAAGGGTTTGCCCTTGGCCACCCCATGTCATGACGGGGTCACACTGCGGCGCTGAAATGTAATCGATTACATAACAGCAGCGCCGCTCATGAGCATCCAGTCCGTTGCCGAGAAAGCCGGGGTCTCCGTGGCCACGGTCTCGCGCGTCTTCAACTTTCCCGACAAGGTGACGCCGGCCACGCGCGAGCATGTCGAACGCATCGCCGGCGAGCTCGGCTATCTGCCCAATTCGAGCGCCCGCACGCTGCGCACCCAGCGCAGCCGCGTGTTCGGCGTGGTGCTGCCCACGCTGCTGAACCCGGTGTTCGCCGAATGCCTGCAGGGCATCGCCCAAGCGGCGGTGGCGGGCGGCTACGCCATCATTCCGGTCACCACCGGCTACCAGCTCGACGAGGAACAGCGCGCGGTCAATCTGCTCCTGGCCGGCAATGTCGACGGCCTGATCCTGGTGGTCTCCAACCCGGCCACTTCGGCGGCGCTCGAGCGGCTGCGCGGCGCCGGCCTTCCCTATGTGCTGGTCTACAACCGGCACCCCGAGCACCCCTGCATCTCGGTGGACAGCGAGAGCGCGGTGGCAGGCGCCGTCGCGCGCCTGGTCGAACTCGGGCACCGCCGCATCGCGATGGTCAGCGGCACGCTGGCCGCATCCGACCGCGCGCAGCAACGCTGGCGCGGCTTCCTTCAGGGCATGGCGGCGGCAGGGCTCGAGCCGCCTGCGCTGGTCGAAGTGCCCTTCATCGAAACCGCGGTCGACGAATTGACGCGCCTCCTTCTCGAAGCCGCGCCGCGGCCGACCGCCCTCGTCTGCTCCAACGACCTGCTGGCCATCCGCAGCATCCGCGCCGCCCACCTCAGCGGGCTGCAGGTGCCACGCGACCTGAGCGTGATCGGCTTCGACGGCATCGCGCTCGGCGAGGACTTGACGCCGGCGCTCAGCACCGTGACCCAGCCGAACGGCGACATCGGCCGCCACAGCGTGGAGCTGCTCGTGCAGGCGCTGGCAGGCGGCACGGTCCCGAACGCCGGCGCGAGCCTGGAGCTGCCTCATGCCTTTCGCTCCGGCGAATCCTGCGCACCGGTCTCCTGACCCCACCCTTCCCTCCTCAATCAAGGAACTCCCATGTCACTGCCCCTCCATCGCATTGCTCGCGCCGCCCTGCTGGCCGTCGGCCTCGCCGCCGGCTCGGCCATGGCGCAGACCGCCATCTGCTACAACTGCCCGACCGAATGGGCCGACTGGGGCACGCAGCTGCGCGCCATCAAGGCCAAGACCGGCGTCACGGTGCCGCCGGACAACAAGAACTCCGGCCAGTCGCTGGCGCAGCTCGTGGCCGAGAAGGCCAGCCCGGTCGCCGACGTGACCTACCTCGGCGTCACCTTCGCGATCCAGGCGCAGACGGACGGTGTGGTCCAGGCCTACAAGCCCGCCGCGTGGAAAGACATTCCCGACGGCCTGAAGGACCCTGAAGGTCACTGGTTCACCATCCATTCGGGCACGCTCGGCTTCATGGTCAACGTCGACGCGCTGCGCGGCAAGCCGGTGCCCAAGTCCTGGGCCGACCTGCTCAAGCCCGAGTACAAGGGCCTGATCGGCTACCTCGATCCGGCCTCGGCCTTCGTCGGCTACGTGGGCGCCGTCGCGGTCAACGAGGCGCGTGGCGGCACGCTCGACAACTTCACGCCGGCCATGGACTACTTCAAGGCGCTGCAGAAGAACGAGCCCATCGTGCCCAAGCAGACCTCCTATGCGCGCGTGCTGTCGGGCGAGATCGCGATCCTGCTCGACTACGACTTCAATGCCTACCGCGCCAAGTACAAGGACAAGGCCAACGTCGCCTTCGTGATCCCGAGCGAAGGCACGGTGGTGGTGCCCTACGTGATGAGCCTGGTCGCCAACGCGCCACATGCCGCCGAAGGCAAGAAGGTGCTGGACTTCGTGCTCTCCGACGAGGGCCAGGCGCTCTGGGCCAAGGCCTACCTGCGGCCGGTGCGTGCCGGCGCGATGCCCAAGGAAGTCGAGGCGCAGTTCCTGCCGGCGGCCGAATACGCGCGCGCCAAGGCCGTCGACTACGGCCGCATGGCACAGGCCCAGCGCGTCTTCTCCGACCGCTATCTGAAGGAAGTGCGCTGAGAACGAACCAGAGTTGGCTGCTGCCGGCCTGCCTGGCGCCGGCGGCCGTGTTCTTCCTCGCCTTCTGGCTGCTGCCGGTGGCGCGCCTGCTCGCGTTGCCGGCGGCCAAGGGCTGGGAGACCTACTTCGCCGTCCTCACCGACAGCCGCTACCTGGCGAGCATGCTCAACACGGTCGCGCTGTCGCTGGCGGTGACCGTCGCGACGCTGGTCCTGGGCAGCGCGGTCGGCATCTACCTGGCGCGCCGCGCCTTTCCGGGCCGGCGCCTGCTGCTTTCGCTGCTGACGCTGCCCCTGTCCTTTCCGGGCGTGATCATCGGCTTCTTCGTGATCCTGCTCGGCGGCCGGCAAGGGCTGGTCGCCGACCTGGGCGCGGCCTTCGGCCTGGAGCGCATCACCTTCGCCTACGGCCTGCTCGGCCTCTTCCTGGCCTATCTCTACTTCTCGCTGCCGCGCGCCATCGCCACCTACGCGGCGGCGGCCGAGGCGATGAACCTGCAGCTGGAGGAAGCCGCGCGCTCGCTCGGCGCCTCGCGGCTGCGCGTGGTGCGCGACGTGTGGCTGCCGGAACTCGCGCCGACCACTCTGGCCTGCGGCGCGATCCTGTTCGCCACCTCGATGGGCGCCTTCGGCACCGCGTTCACGCTGGCCAGCAAGTTCGAAGTGATCCCGATCACGATCTACAACGAGTTCACCAACTACGCCAACTTCGCGCTCGCGGCCTCGCTGTCGATCGCACTGGGCCTTGTGACCTGGGCGGTGCTCTTCGCGGCCCGGCATTTCGGCGCCGACCCCACACGCTAGGCAGGCGATGCGCACCACCACACCCGCTCCGTTCCTGCTGACCGTCACGGTGCTCGTGAGCCTCTTCATGATCGCGCCGATGCTGCTGTCGATCATGGCCGGCCTGGTCAACAACTACAGCGCCGGCCTCAAGAGCGGGCTGACCTTGCGCTGGCTCGGCGAAGTCTGGGAGGTCTACGGCAACACCGTCGGCTGGTCGATCGCGCTGGCCGTGGGCTGCGTGATCGGTACGCTGCTGCTCGGCGTGCCCTGCGCCTATGCGCTGGCGCGCAGCCGGACGCGTGCCGCCCGTGCCTTCGAGGAACTGCTCACGCTGCCGGTGGCGGTGCCCGGCCTCGCCACGGCACTGGCGCTGATCCTGGCCTACGGCCAGCTCACCGCCTTCCGCCAGAGCTTCGCCTTCATCCTGGTCGGCCACATCGTGTTCACGCTGCCCTTCATGGTGCGCACCGTGTCTTCGGCTTTCCAGCGCGAAGAACTGCGCGCATTGGAAGAGGCCGCGCGCTCGCTGGGCGCGAACTTCAGGCAGCGCTTCCTGGGCGTGCTGGTGCCGGCGGTGTTCCCGGCCATCGTGGCCGGCAGCCTGATGGTGTTCACGCTCTCGGTCGGCGAGTTCAATCTCACCTGGATGCTGCACACGCCGCTGACCCGCACCCTGCCGGTGGGCCTGGCCGACAGCTACGCATCGATGCGGCTGGAGATCGGATCGGCCTACACGCTGGTCTTCTTCATCGTCATCCTGCCGGTGCTGTGGGGCCTGCAGTACCTGGCCCATCAAGTGCAAAAACGCTATGGAACTTGAGCGCATTCCCGTCGATATCTCCAACTGCGCGAAGACCTATGCCGACGGCACGCGCGGCCTGCTGCCGACCACGCTGCATGTCGAGCCCGGCGAGGTGCTGGCGCTGCTCGGTCCCTCGGGCTGCGGCAAGACCACGCTGCTGCGCCTGATTGCCGGGCTGGAGTCGCCCGACGAAGGCAGCCGCATCGTCTTCGGCGAGCAGGACGTCACGGCGCGGCCGGTGGAGCAGCGCGGCGTCGGCATGGTGTTCCAGAGCTATGCGCTCTTTCCCCAGATGACGGTGGAAGCCAACATCGGCTATGGCCTGCGCATCCGCGGCGTCGCGCCGGCCGAAGAGCGACGGCTGGTCGGCGAGCTGGTCGATCTCACCCGGCTCGGCGGCCTGGAGAAGAAGCGGCCCGCCGAGCTCTCCGGCGGCCAGCGCCAGCGCGTGGCGCTGGCCCGCGCGGTGGCCGTGCGCCCGCGCGTGCTGCTGCTCGACGAGCCGCTGGCTGCCCTCGACGCCAAGCTCAAGGAATCGCTGCGCGACGAACTGGCCGAACTGCTGCGCAGGCTGCACATCACTGCGATCCACGTCACGCACGACCAGCAGGAAGCGATGGCGATCGCCGACCGGCTGGCCGTGATGAGCGCCGGCCGCATCGTGCAGATCGGCCGCGGCGAGGATCTCTACCGCGCGCCGCAACATCCCTTCGTGGCCGAGTTCCTGGGCCGCGTGAACCGGCTGGAACGCACGCCCGATGCGGTCGCCGAGGGCGTGCTGCATCTGGGCGGCGCGGCCTTCACTTGCCCGCCGGCGTGGAAGGCGCACACGACGCTGCTCATCCGGCCCGAAGACCTGGAGGTCGGCGTGCCCCAGGCCGGCTGGGGCGCGGCCACGGTCGAGCTGCGCACCTTCCTCGGTGACCGCGTACAACTCAAGCTGCGCGCGGAGGGACAGCCGCTGCTCGTCGCCGATGTCGGCCGCGACATCGCTTTCCGCCCGGGCGACAGCGTCGGCGTCCGCATCGACCCTGCCCGCCTCATGACCTCCCAGGAGCTCGCATGACCACCTTTCTCGTTCAACTGAGCGACCTGCACATCCGCGAACCGGGCCGCCTTGCCTACGGGCGGCTCGACACGGCCCCCTATCTGCAGCACGCGGTGCAATCCGTCCTGCATCTGAAGCAGCAGCCCGACGCGGTGGTGATCACCGGCGACCTGAGCGACTTCGGCCGCGCCGCGGAGTACGCCCATCTCGCCGAGCTTCTCGCGCCGCTTCAGATGCCGGTCTACCTGATGCCCGGCAACCACGACGACCGCGACCAGCTGCGCCGCAGCTTTCCCGCGCATGGCTACCTGGGCAGCGAAGGCTTCGTCCAGTACGCGGTGAAGGTAGGCGAGCTGCGCCTGCTCGCACTCGACACCTGCGTGCCGGGGCACAGCCACGGCACGCTGTGCGAACAGCGGCTGGCCTGGCTCGCGACGCAGCTCGAACTCTGCCGCGACGAGCCGGTGGTGATCGCGATGCACCATCCGCCCTTCGAGACCCTGATCGGCCACATGGACGAGATCGGCTTGCAGGAAGGCAGCGAAGCGCTCGAAGCGCTGATCGCGCAACACCCCAACGTCGAACGCATCATCTGCGGCCACCTGCACCGCGCGATCGACGTGCGCTTCGGCGGCAGCATTGCCTCCACGGCGCCGTCTCCGGCACACCAGGTCGCGCTCGATCTGGCGCCCGACGCGCCTTCGGCCTGGATGCTGGAGCCGCCCGGCTTTCGCGTCCATGCCTGGGCCGGCAAGCGCCTGGTGACCCACCTCGTGCCGTGCGGCAGCTTCGAAGGCCCCTACCCCTTTCACGACAACGGCGCGCTGATCGACTGAGGCGGCTGGGATGCGCGGCGTATAGTCCTCCGCTTCCATGAAGCATCTGTTGAATCTGCTGGCAGCCGTCGCGCTGCTGGTGTGGGGTACCCATCTCGTTCGCACCGGCGTGCTGCGCGTCTTCGGCGCCAACCTGCGCAAGATCCTGGTGCACAGCATGCGCAACCGCCTCACGGCGGCGCTCTCGGGCATCGGCGTGACCGCGCTGGTGCAGTCGAGCACCGCCACCTCGCTGATGACTTCCTCCTTCGTCGGGCAGGGCCTGGTCACGCTGCCGGCCGCGCTGGCGGTGATGCGCGGCGCCGACGTCGGTACGGCGCTGATGTCGGTGCTGTTCTCGGCCGATCTCTCGTGGCTGTCGCCGCTCTTCATCTTCGTCGGCGTGGTGCTCTTCATCACGCGCGCCTCGACCGCGGCGGGGCGCATCGGGCGCGTGCTGATCGGCCTCGGCCTCATGCTGCTGGCGCTGCAACTGGTGGTGGAGGCCACCGGGCCGCTGTTCTCCTCGCCGCCGGTGCTGGCCTTGCTGGCCTCGCTCAGCAGCGACGTGCTGCTCGAGATCACCATCGGCGCCGCGCTCGCGATCGCGGCCTATTCCAGCCTGGCGGTGGTGCTGCTGGTCGCGGCGATGG
The DNA here is from genome assembly GCF_057656935.1 of Variovorax sp. Soil_C_33. Classification (NCBI taxonomy): domain Bacteria; kingdom Pseudomonadati; phylum Pseudomonadota; class Betaproteobacteria; order Burkholderiales; family Comamonadaceae; genus Variovorax; species Variovorax sp. Soil_C_33. The sequence goes on along the minus strand of NZ_JBDGJK010000013.1, from coordinate 141,375 downwards.
CCAGCTCGAACGTGGTGCCGCTCGATGTCGCGCTCGGCCTGGTGCTCGGCGCCAACCTCGGCAGCGGCCTGCTCGCGGTGCTGACCACCGCGAAGGCGGCCGTCCCGGTGCGGCAGGTCACGGTCGGCAACCTGGTCTTCAAGCTGCTCGGCGTGGCGATCGCGGCGCCCTTCGTCGGCCTGTACCTGCGCGAGGTCAAGCCCTACATCAGCGATGCAACGCAGCTGGTGGTGCTCTTCCACCTGGCCTTCAACGTGGTCGTCAGCATCGGCTTCATCGGGCTCACGGACGGCGTAGCGAAGCTGGTGACGCGCCTCTTGCCCGTGGCGTCGGAGCCCGCGGCCATGCAGCGGCCGCACCACCTCGACCCCTCGGCGCTGTCGACACCATCGCTCGCGATCTCCAATGCCGCGCGCGAAGCGCTGCACCAGGCCGACATCGTCGAGACCATGCTGATCGGCATGCTCAAGGTGATCCGCGACAACGACCTGCGCCTGGCCGCCGAGCTGCGCAAGCTCGACGACACGGTCGACGAGCTGTACTCGGCCATCAAGTACTACATGACCAAGATCTCACGCGAGGCGCTAGGCGAGGAGGAAAGCCGGCGCTGGACCGACATCATCAGCTTCACCATCAACATGGAACAGATCGGCGACATCATCGAGCGCGTGATCATCGACATCGAGGACAAGAAGATCAAGAAGCAGCGCAACTTCTCGGACGCCGGCGTGCGCGAAATCGTGGAGCTGCACGAACGCCTGGTCGCGAACCTGCGGCTCAGCATGAGCGTGTTCCTGAACGGCAGCGTGCGCGACGCCCAGAAGCTGCTCGAGGAGAAGGCGCGCTTCCGCGACCTGGAGCGTGCCTATGCCACCACCCACCTGGGGCGACTCTCGGACCAGACCGCGTCGAGCATCGAGACCAGCTCGCTGCACATCGACCTGATCAGCGACCTGAAGCGCATCAACTCCCACATCTGCTCGATCGCCTACCCGATCCTCGATTCGGCCGGCGCGCTGGCGCCGAGCCGATTGCGCGAATCGCGCCTCACCGCCCTCGAATAAGGTTCAGAGCGTAAGGATCGTGCAGCCGGTGGTCTTGCGCGCTTCCAGATCGCGATGCGCCTGCTGCACGTCGGCCAATGCATAGCGCTGGTCGATCGGAATCTTCACCGCACCGCTGGTCACTGCCGCGAACAGGTCGTCGGCCATCGCCTGCGTGCTCTCGCGCGTCGCGATGTGGGTGAAGAGCGTCGGCCGCGTCAGGTAGAGCGAGCCCTTGGAAGCGAGCAGGCCGAGATTGACCGGCGGCACCGGGCCCGAGCCGTTGCCGAAGATGGCGAGCAGGCCGAAGGGGCGCAGGCAGTTGAGCGAGCCCTCGAAGGTGTCCTTGCCGACCGAGTCGTAGACCGCCTTCACGCCCTTGCCGCCCGTGATCTGCTTGACGCGCTCGGCGAAGTTCTCGGTGCTGTAGTTGATTGCGTGCGCGGCGCCGTTCGCCAGCGCCAGCTTGCACTTGGCATCCGTGCCGGCGGTGCCGATCAGTTGCAGGCCGAGCGCCTTGGCCCACTGGCAGGCGATCAGGCCGACGCCGCCAGCGGCGGCGTGGAACACGATGAAGTCGCCCGGCTGCAACCCTTCGACCGGCAGCGTCTTCTTGAGCAGGTACTGCGCCGTCAGGCCCTTGAGCATCATCGCGGCGCCGGTCTCGAAGGAGATCGCATCCGGCAGCTTGCACACGCACGTAGCCGGCATCACGCGCAGCTCGCTGTAGGCGCCGGGCGGCTGGCTCGCGTAGGCGGCGCGGTCGCCGGGTTTCAGATGCGTGACGCCCTCGCCCACCGCCTCGACCACGCCCGCGGCCTCCATGCCGAGCTGCAGCGGCATCGCAAAGGGATAGAGGCCGCTGCGCTGGTAGGTGTCGATGAAGTTGAGGCCCACGGCATGGTGGCGGATGCGGATCTCTCCGGGGCTGGGCTCGCCGACCTCGACATCGACGATCTTCAGCTCCTCGGGACCGCCGGGGCGGTCGATGCGGACGGCTTTGCTCATGTGTTTCCTGAATCGGTGTGCGAAAGAGACACATATGTTAGACAGCTTGGACGTCGGCCGCTCGTTCACACCAACGTCACATGGCCTCGTGACCATCGGCGTCGATGTCGCCCCGATTCCACCTGCTGATCGCCGCGCAAGCGGTTTCGGCGCTGGCGGACAACGCCGTGCTGATCGTGACGATCGCGCTGCTGGAGGCGCGCGGCCTGCCCGGCTGGTGGTCGCCGCTGCTCAAGTTCGCCTTCACCTTGTCATATGTCTTTCTCGCACCGCTGATCGGGCCCTTGGCCGATGCGATGCCGAAGGCCCGGCTCATGAGCCTGATGAACGCGGTCAAGATGGTCGGCGTCGCAATGCTCTTCGCCGGCCTGCATCCTTTCGCGGCCTTCGCGGTGATCGGCTTCGGCGCGGCCGCGTACGCACCGGCCAAGTACGGCCTCGTCACCGAGATCGTCGGCCCGCGCCAGCTGGTGGCGGCCAACGGATGGATCGAGGTCTCCGTCATCTGCGCCGCGTTGCTGGGAACAATGTGCGGCGGGCTGCTGGTGGCCGACCTTGTTCGTTCGTCGGGCGCCAGCTTGGCGCTGCAGGCCTGGCTGGCGGCCAGCGTGCCGGGGACTTCAGCGACGACGCTGACGCTCTCGATCGTGGCGATCTTCTTCGTCTACGTGCTGTCCGGATTGCTGAACCTGGGCGTGCCGGACAGCGGCGCGCGCTACCCGGCCAGCCGCATCCATGCCGTCGAACTGGTGCGCGACTTCGAGCGCGGCAACCGCATGCTATGGCGCGACCGCGACGGCGGCCTGTCGCTTGCGGTCACCACCATCTTCTGGGGTGCCGGCGCGACGCTGCAGTTCGTGGTGCTGCGCTGGGCCGCGGACGTCATGCAACTGAGCCTCGAGCACGCCGCCTATCTTCAGGCCGCGGTGGCGATCGGCGTGATCGCGGGAGCCGCCCTCGCCGGCAGGTACGTCAGCCTCGACCAGGCCAAGCGCGTGCTGCCGGCCGGCGTGGTGCTCGGCCTCCTGATGCCGGCGGTCGCTTCCGCCTCCTCGCTGGCGGTCGCGGTGCCTCTGCTGGTGCTCGCCGGCGCGGTGGGCGGCGTGCTGGTCGTGCCGCTGAACGCGCTGCTGCAGCACCGCGGCCATGTGCTGCTGAGCGCCGGCCGCTCGATCGCGGTGCAGGGCTTCAACGAGAACCTCAGCATCCTGCTGATGCTGGCCGGCTACGCCGCGCTGCTCGCGATCGATGTTTCCATCGTGCCGCTGATGTGGGGCTTCGGCCTGATGATCGCCGCGGCGATCGCGTTGCTGATGCGGATGGAGGGCAGCAGGCCGCGGCCGGTCGCGGTGCCCGAAGCCTAGATGGCGCCTGCGACGGCGCGGCTCGCCGCATCGAGCTCGCGCGCTGCGCCGGCGCCTGCCAGGGTCGCGGCGAAGACCGACTCGACCTGCGTGACGATCCGCTCCCAGCCGAGCTCGTTCGCCGTTTCACGGGCCTTCTGCGCCATGCGCAGCGCATGCTCGCGTTCGGTGGCGAGCCGCACCGCCTGGCCGATGAATCCGGCTTCGTCGCCGAACCGGGCCAGCAAGCCGTTCTCGCCGCTTCGAATCAGCTGTCCCGCTGCTGCATAGTCGTAGGCCAGCACCGGCAGCCCGCTGGCCATGGCCTCGAGCGTGACGTTGCCGAAGGTCTCGGTCATGCTGGGAAAGAGAAAGGCGTCGGCCGACGCATAGTGCGCAGCCAGTTCCTCGCCGTAACGCGTCCCCGTGAAGATCGCGTCGGGAATCGCCGACACCAGCGCTTGCCGGGCCGGCCCGTCGCCGACGACGACCAGCCGTGCCGTGGGCTGCGCCTGCCGCATCGCGAAGAAGGCGGAGGCCAGCGCGCCGAGGTTCTTCTCCGGCGCCAGGCGGCCGACGTAGAGGACCGCGACGGTGCCCGGACCCACGCCCCAGGCGCGGCGAAGTTCCTCGCTGCGCCGTGCCGGATCGAAGAGCGCCGTGTCAACGCCGCGCGACACCAGCACCAGCCGCTGGAAGCCTTTGGTCGCCAGCTCCACGCGCAGGCGCTCGCTCGGCACCATGGTGAAGGCGGTGCGGTTATGGAACTTGCGCAGGTAGCCCATGATGGGCCGCTGCAGCCAGCCGATGCCGTAGTGACGGCTGTAGGCGTGGAAGTTGGTCCGGAAATCGGAGCACACCGGCAGCTTCAGCACGGCGGCGGCCTGCAGCGCCGACCAGCCCAGCGGCCCTTCGGTGGCGATGTAGACCAGGTCGGGCCGCCGCCGGCTCCACAAGGAGACCAGCGCCTTCTTCGACGGCACGCCCATCTTCATTTCCGGATAGCGCGGAATGGGGAAGCCGCGCATCAGCACCTCGTGGAAGCGATCGGCGCGCGAAGCCATGTCCTCCACGGTCTGGCGCGGCCGCACCAGCTGGATGTCATGGTGATGCGCATGCAGCCCCTCGACGATGCGCTGAAGGGTCAGCGCCACGCCGTTCACTTCCGGCGGATAGGTCTCGGTCACAAGCGCGATGCGCAGCGAGCGTTGCGCTGCCGGCATGTCGTCGACCAAGATGGGTGAGAGCGAAGAGGCCATGCGCGGGATGCTGCACAGCGATTGCAACATCGGCGTGACAGCGGCGTCACCGAAGTTTCACGCGCGCTCGTCACCATTCCGTCACGCGTCGCGCTTCTCCGCCATCGGCGCTTCACAGGAGAAAACTTGAAAGACTTCTTCCGCGCCCTCGAAATCCAGCGTTGGGACGACCATCGCTACTACCACCACAGCCGCATCAACCAGTCGCTGCACCTGGTGAGCGCGGTCAGTTTCGTGATCGCCTATGCGCTGCTCTTCGTCGATCCGGTGGCCGCGGCGCTCATCGGCTGGCTGGTCTCGATGACCAGCCGCCAGGCCGGCCATTTCTTCTTCGAGCCCAAGGGTTACGACCACGTCAACCAGGCGACCCACGAGCACAAGGAAGAGATCAAGGTCGGCTACAACCTTCGGCGCAAGGTGGTGCTGATGGGGCTGTGGGCCGCGGCGCCGGTCGTGCTGTGGTTCGACGATTCGCTCTTCGGCCTGATGGTGCCGGCGAGCGGCTTCGAAGGCTATGTGCGGCAGCTCGGCATGGTGTGGCTGGCGCTCGGCGCCGGCGGCTTGCTGTTCCGGACCTTTCATCTCTTCTGGCTCAAGGATGTTCGCACCGGCCTGGTGTGGATGACGAAGATCCTGACCGACCCCTTCCACGACATCAAGCTCTACCATCGCGCGCCGCTGCATCTGATGCGCGGCGAGCTGATCGAACAGAAGGCGTGAGGCCTAGTGCCTCTGCCAGCGAAGCGCGAGCATCTCGCGCAGGATTTCGCGCTTGATCGACTTGTTGGTCAGGCCCGCGTCGTCCCACCACCAGCCGTCGGCCTGCATCGCGCGCGCGGCCACCACGAAGCGCTCAACGACCGCATCGAAATCGGCGTCCGAGTAGTTGAGGCTGAAGATCAGGCGGCCGGTGCCGACCCAGCTCAGCGCCAGCCCCTCGGCGCGCAGGTAGTACTGCAGCATCCAGTTGTAGCGCGAGGGCCGGGTGTAGAAGACCGTCCAGATCGACGACAGGTTCGCCACCTGCACCGGCACGCCCGCCTCCTGCAGGCGCGCGTTGAGCACCCGGGCGCGCCCGTTCCAGCGCTCGTCGATGCCTTCGTAGAGCGCGCGCACCTCGGGCCGTTCGAGCCGGTCCAGGAAGGCGTGCATCGCGCCCATCACGTAGGGATGCGAGTTGAAGGTGCCGCGGGCGAAACAGATGTCGGCCGGACGGTCTTCGCGGAAGCGCTTCATCAGATCGCCGCGGCCGCAGACCACGCCGACCGGCAGCCCGCCGCCGAGTGTCTTGCCGTAGGTCACCATGTCGGCGCGCACGCCGAAGTATTCCTGCGCGCCGCCGCGCGCGAGCCGGAAGCCGACGAAAACCTCGTCGAAGATCAGCACGATGCCGCGCTCGGTGCACACCTTGCGCAAGGCCTTGAGCCAGTCGGCGTAGGCGGCGCGGTCGAAGCCGGCGCGCCGGCCGCTGTCCACCAGCGACGAATCGCCCGGCGCGCCGGCGTTCGGATGCAGCGCCTGCAGCGGATTGACGAGCACGCAGGCGATGTCGCTGCGCTTGCGCAGCACGCGCAGCGCGCGCTCGTCCATCTCGCGCAGCGTGTAGGTCTCGCGCGGCGGCATCGGGTTGCCAAGACCGGGCTGCACATCGTCCCACCAGCCGTGATAGGCGCCGCAGAAGCGAACCAGGTGGGTGCGGCGGGTGTGATAGCGGGCCAGCCGGACCGCCTGCATCACGGCCTCGGTGCCCGACATGTGGAAGGACACCGCGTCGAGACCGGAGATGTCGCGCAGGCGTTGCACGTTCGACGTCACGCACGGGTGATAGGCGCCGAGCACGGGCCCGAGTTCCTGCGCCAGCGATGCGCCTTCGGCGATGCACGCCTTGTAGAAGTCGTAGCCGAAGACGTTGACGCCGTACGAACCGGTGAGGTCGTAGAAGACGTTGCCGTCCAGGTCCTCGATCGTGACGCCGTGCGAGGCCTTGAGGAAGGCGCCGACCTGCAGATGCTCGCGCAGATAGGGGCTGTACTGGAAGGGCACGCGGTAGGCGCCGGTGAACTGCAGGTCGGGCAGCCCGGGCCGCGCCTCGGCCGTCGCCGCGAGCGAGCGTGCATAGCGCGTGCGGTAGAGCTCGGCCAGCGCCCCCAGGCCGGCACGCCGCCGTTCGATCACTTCCGCGGGCGCGCCGTCCGAGACGAAGAAGCGATCGGCATCGTAGGCATAGCCCGGCAGCAGCGCGGCGACACGCTTGGCCATGCGCGAATGGCCGGTGAGCGAGGGATGCTTGGCGCGGGAGAGTTCGAGCCGGCGCAGGCCGAGCGGCAGCATGGCCGCGCCCGCGGCCAGCGCCACGGCGGACAGAAGAAATGTTTCGTTCATGGATTCGAGGTCGGACAGGACCTCCCTGTCTACAACAGCTTCTTGACGGCCCGATGAAACTCCGAAAGCTTCGCGATGCGCTGCTGCAGCAGGAAGACCTGAACTTCCTGCTCACCAACCGCGTGCCGCGCATCCTGCTGACGCGCTTCATGGGCTGGTTCAGCAAGCTGCGCCACCCGTGGGTGCGCGACGCCTCAATCGCCGTCTGGCGGCTGTTCGCCGATCTCGACCTGAGCGACGCGAAGAAAACCCGCTTCGATAGCCTGCACGACTGCTTCATCCGCGAGCTCAAGCCGGGGTCCCGTGCCGTCGATCCCAACCCCTCGGTGCTGGCGAGCCCCTGCGACGCCATCGTCGGCGCCTGCGGTGCGGTGAACGGCACCGAGGTGTTCCAGGCCAAGGGCTTTCCGTATTCGGCGGCCGAGCTGTTCGGCGACGCGCAGGCCGTCGAGCCGTTTCGCGACGGCTGCTATGCGACGCTGCGACTGACCTCGAGCATGTACCACCGCTTCCACGCGCCGCACGACAGCCGGGTCGAGCGCGTCACCTACATGTCGGGCGACACCTGGAACGTGAATCCGATCGCGCTCAAGCGCGTGGAGCGTTTGTTCTGCCGCAACGAACGCGCGCTGATCGAGGCGCGCCTGCACGCGGGCGGCCACCCTGTCGCGCTGGTGCCGGTGGCGGCGATCCTGGTGGCCAGCCTGCGCCTGCACTGCCTCGACGTGCTGCTGAACCTGCGCTTCCGCGGGCCGAAGCGCACCGACTGCGCGGCCGACTATCGCAAGGGTGAGGAGATGGGCTGGTTCGAGCACGGCTCGACCATCATCGTCTTCGCCCCCAAGGGCTTCACGCTGGCCGAGGGCATCGAGACCGGAACGCCGATCCGGATGGGGCACGCGCTGATGAAGTTGCCGTCGACGCCGTAGCCCCCCCGGATCGGCGAGCCGGTACAGTCGCGGCATGCAGCGTCTTACCCCGGGCACCGCCCTTCTTCTCACGGTGCCGCCGCTGCTGTGGGCCGGCAATGCGGTCGTCGGCCGCCTGGTGCGCGAAATGGTGTCGCCGATGACGCTGAACTTCGTCCGCTGGCTGCTGGCGTTCGCGCTGCTGCTGCCCATCGCGGCCGCGGTGATGCGTCGCGACAGCCCTCTGTGGTTGCACTGGAAACGCTTCGCTATGCTGGGCCTGCTTGGCATCGGCTGCTACAACGCATTCCAGTACCTGGCGCTTCAGACCTCGACTCCGATCAACGTCACGCTGGTCGGCTCCAGCATGCCGCTGTGGATGCTCGCGACCGGCACATTGTTCTTCGGCGCCAGGGTGAAGCGAAGCGACATCGCAGGCGCTGTGCTCTCGATGCTCGGCGTGCTGCTGGTCCTGAGCCGGGGCCGGTGGAGCGAACTGCTGGCGCTGCGGCTGGTGCCCGGCGATCTCTACATGATGCTGGCAACCATCTCGTGGGCCTTCTACAGCTGGATGCTGGCGCGCACCCACGAACCGGCGGCCGTGCGCCAGAACTGGTCGGCGTTCCTCATGGCGCAGCTGGTTTTCGGCGCCGCCTGGTCGGGCGCCTTTGCGGCCGGCGAGTGGGCGCTCGGCGACGGATACATCGGCGGGGGTTGGCTCTTGGCCGCCGCGCTGGCCTTCATCGTCATCGGGCCGGCCATCCTCGCCTATCGCTGCTGGGGTGCGGGCGTGCAGCGTGCCGGGCCGCAGGTGGCCGGGTTCTTCACCAACCTCACGCCGCTGTTCGCCGCGCTGATGTCAGCGGCATTCCTGAAGGACATGCCGCACTGGTACCACGGGGTCGCGTTCGTGCTGATCGTGGGCGGGATCTGGGTTTCTTCGCGACGATGAATCAATAAGTCCCCGGATAGGCCCCGCCGTCGGCCAGCACGTTCTGCCCCGTCACGTAGCCTGCCTGCACGCTGCAGAGGAAGGCGCAGATGGCGCCGAACTCCTCCGGCGTGCCGAAGCGCCGGGCCGGGATGTTCTTCTTGCGGCTCTCCATAACCGCTTCGACATCCTGGCCGGATTTCTTCGCCGCGCCGGCCATGGTGCCCTTGAGCCGGTCGGTGTCGAAGGAACCGGGCAGCAGGTTGTTGATGGTCACGCCCTTCGCCGCTACGGGCGTGCGCGCGACGCCGGCGACGAAGCCGGTGAGGCCGCTGCGCGCGCCGTTGGAAAGGCCCAGGATGTCGATCGGCGCCTTCACCGAGCTCGAGGTGATGTTTACGATGCGGCCGAAACCGCGCGCGGCCATGCCGTCGACAGTGCCCTTGATCAGCTCGATCGGGGTCAGCATGTTGGCGTCGATCGCCTTGATCCAGGCCTCGCGGTCCCAGTCGCGGAAATCGCCGGGCGGCGGGCCGCCGGCGTTGGTGACCACGATGTCGTAGTCCTTGTGCAGCGCGAACACGGCAGCGCGGCCTTCCGGGGTGGTGATGTCGGCCGCGACGTGCTTGACGAAAGGCTTGGACCCGCCCGCCAGCGCCGACAGCTTCTTCGCCGCAGCCTCCAGCGCCTCGGCGCCGCGCGCGACGATCACCACGTTTACGCCCTCGCGCACCAGCGCTTCCGCGCAGCCGTAGCCAAGGCCCTTGCTCGCGCCGCAAACCAGCGCGGTCCTGCCTGCAATTCCAAAGTCCATGTTGGTTCCTTCTGGGCTCAGCGGCCCGTGCGAGTGAAGACAAAAATGCCGGCGATCACCAGGACGGTCCCGGCCGCGATCCACGCAGTGAAGGGCTCGCCGAGGATCAGCACGCCCATCAGGATGGTCGACATCGGCCCGACCATACCCGTTTGCGCCGCCATCGCGGGGCCGATGCGCTCGATGGCCATCATCACCGCCAGCACGGGCAGCGCGGTGCACAGCGTGGCGTTGAGCACCGAGAGCCAGATCACCTCGGGCGCCACCTGCAGCGCCGCGCTCATCGGCCGCAGCAGGACGAACTGCGCGATGCACAGCACGCAGGCCACGCTGGTCGCGAGCCCCACCAGCCGCAGCGAGCCGAGGCGCTTGACGAACTCGCCGCTGGCGACGAGGTAGACCGCATAGCTCACTGCGCTCAGGAACACCAGCAGCGTGCCCCAGGCCGCGGCCGCGCTCTGGCCCAGCTGCACCTCGTGCCCGAACACCAGCAGCACGCCAGCATAGCTGACGGCCATGCCCGCCACCTGCCAGCGCGTGATGCGCCGGCGGTAGGCGATCCAGCCGAACAGCAGCACCAGCGTGGGGTTGAGGTAGAGGATCAGCCGCTCCAGGCTGGCCGTGATGTAGGCCAGTCCTGCGAAGTCCAGGAAGCTCGACAGGTAGTAGCCTGAAAAGCCGAGACCGAACACGCCCAGCCAGTCGCGCCGCGTCAGCGCCGGCTTGCCGCGCCCGGCCCACCAGGCCATGAGCGCGAACAGCGGCAGCGCGAACAGCATGCGCAGCATGATCAGCGTGACGGCATCGACGCCGTAGCGGTACGCGAGCTTGACGATGATCGCCTTGCCGCTGAACGCGATCGCGCCGGCGGTGGCGAGAGCCAGGCCCGGTCCGATGCTCCTGTGCGCGAGCTGTCCCGGCGCGGCCTGTACAGACGACATCGACCTCAGAATCCAGCAGCGAGGCCGTCGCGGCGTGGATCGCTCGCGGCCACGTAGCCCTCGACCGCCGGATCGCCCGCGCGGCAGATGAACTGGCCGGCGCCGAAGTCCTGGTAGGAGTCGTTGATCACGTCGACCTTGTGACCGAGCTCCGCGAGGCCGCGCGCCGTCGCCGGGTTCATGGCCGCCTCGACGTTGATCTCGAGCCCGCTGTTGAAGCGCCAGCGCGGCGCATCGCAGGCGGCCTGCGGGCTCTGGCCGTAGTCCAGCATGCGCACCAGCGTCTGCATGTGGCCCTGCGGCTGCATGTTGCCGCCCATCACGCCGAAGCTCATCACCGGCTGCCCGTCCTTCGTGAGGAAGGCCGGGATGATGGTGTGGAAGGGCCGCTTGCGCGGAGCCACCACGTTGGGGCTCTTGTCGTCGAGGCTGAAGCCGTGGCCGCGGTTCTGCAGGCTGATGCCGAATCCGGGCTCGACGCAGCCGGAGCCGAAGCCCATGTAGTTGCTCTGGATGAAGCTCACCATCATGCCGCGCTCGTCGGCCGCCGTGAGGTAGATGGTGCCGCCCTTGACCGGGTTGCCCGCCTTGAAGTCCTGCGCCTTGTTCACGTCGATGAGTTTGGCACGCGAGGCGAGATAGGCGCCATCGAGCATTTGCAGGGGTGTCACCTCCATCGACGACGGCTCCGAGACGTAGCGGTAGGTGTCCGCAAAGGCGAGCTTCATGGCCTCGATCTGCAGGTGCTGCGAAGCGACCGAATCGACCGGAATCGATGCCATGTCGAAGTGCTGCAGGATGCCGAGCGCGATCAGCGCCGCGATGCCCTGCCCGTTGGGCGGGATCTCGTGCAGCGTGTGCTCGCGATAGTTCTGCGAGATGGTCTCCACCCACTCGGGCTTCCAGTTGGCGAGGTCGCGCACCTTGAGGCTGCCGCCGTTGGCGTTGGAAAATTTCTCCAGCGCCTCGGCGATCTCGCCGCTGTAGAAGGCATCGCCCTTGGTCGCGGCGATGGCCTTCAGCGCGCGCGCCGCGGCCGGAAAGCGGAACAGCTCGCCGACCTCGGGCGCACGGCCCCAGGGCAGGAAGGCTTCGGCGAAGCCGGGCTGCGATTTGAGGATCGGCGTGGCCGCGGCCCACTTCTGCTGCACCACTGGCGGCATCAGGTAGCCGCGCTCGGCAATCTCGATGGCCGGCGCCATCAGGTCTTCGAAAGGCAGCTTGCCGAAATGTTCGGACAACGCGACCCAGCCGCCCACGGCGCCCGGCACCGTGACCGAATCGATGCCCCGCTGCGGCGGCGTCGCGGCATCGGCGCCGTACTTGCGGCGGAAGTACTCGGGCGTCCAGGCCTGCGGCGCCGTGCCGGAGGCGTTGAGCCCATGCAGCTTCTCGCCGTCCCACAGGATGCAGAAGGCATCGCTGCCCAGGCCGTTGCTGACCGGTTCGACCAGGGTCATCACCGCAGCCGTCGCGATGGCCGCGTCGGCTGCATTGCCTCCCTGCTGAAGAATGCGCAGCCCGGCCTGTGCGGCCAGCGGGTGCGAGGTCGAAACGACATTGCGTGCGAAGACGGGGATGCGGATCGAGGGATAGGGGTTGGCGTAGTCGAATTTCATGGGGTCAGTCGCCCGTAATTTTTCGTTCGGTGATGATCTTTTTCCACTTGGCGGCGTCCTGCGCCACCATGCTTGCGAACTGCGCCGGCGTGCTGGTCGTCGGCGCAATGCCGAGCTTCGACAACTTGTCGCGCACTTCCGGATCGGCCAGCGCCTCGTTGGCGGCCTTGTTGATGCGCGCCGCCATGTCTGCCGGCAAGCCCTTGGGACCGTAAAGCCCGAACCAGGTGTTGGATTCGAAGCCCGGCAGCGCCTCGGCAATCGCCGGCAGCTCGGGCGCGAGCGGGCTGGGCTTCAGCGTCGTCACGCCCAGCGCACGCAAGCGGCCGTCGCGCACATGCGGCATGCCGGTGGGCAGCGAATCGAAGAGCACGTCGATCTTGCCGCTGATCAGGTCGGGGATCGCGAGCGCGGTGCCCTTGTACGGGATGTGCGTGACGAACACGCCGGCCTGCGACTTGAACAGCTCCGCCGTGAGCTGCACGATGGTGCCGTTGCCGCTCGATGCGTAGTTGAGCCTGCCGGGATTCTTCTTCGCGTAATCGATCCACTCGCGCACCGTCTTCGCCGGCGAGCTGTTGGGCACCAGCATGATGCTCGGCGCATCGCCCACGTGGGCGATCGGCGTGAAGTCGCGCACCGTGTCATAGGGCAGCCTGGCGTTGATCGCGGGGCCAATGGCGTGCGTGCTGGTGGTGGCCAGCAGCAGCGTGTAGCCGTCGGCCGGCGCCTTGGCCGCGAGATCGGAGCCGATGGCGCCGCCGGCGCCCGGCTTGTTGTCGATGACCAGCGTGGTGCCGAGCTTCTCGCCCATCTTCTGCGACAGGGTGCGCGCGAACAGGTCCGTCGCGCCGCCGGCCGGGAAGGGCACGATGAGACGTATGGGCTTGCTAGGATAGGCCTGCGCGAAGGCGGCGGGCATGGCGGCCGCACACAGCGCGAGCGCCCCTGCGCGAAGAAAGTTGATTCTTTTCATGGGCATCGATTCTGACGAGCAGGCAAGCCTAGTTGAAAAACGCAAAGGCCGCCCGAAGGCGGCCTTTGCGTTGCGGGCGGCGAGCTCAGTCCGGCTCGACGAAGGCTTCTTCGCGCTTGGACTTCACCGCGGGCAGCAAGACGATCACGACCATCAGCGCGGCCGCCACAAGCAGGCCGGCCGAGATCGGACGCGTGACGAACACGGCCCACGATCCGCGCGAGAGCAAGAGCGCGCGACGCAGGTTCTCTTCCATCATCGGCCCCAGGATCAGCCCCAGCAGCAGCGGCGCGGGCTCGCAGCCGAGCTTGATGAACAAGTAGCCGATGATGCCGAAGATCGCGACCATCCAGACGTCGAAGGTGTTGTTGTTGGTCGAGTACACGCCGATCGCGCAGAACAGCACGATGGCGGGGAACAGCCAGCGGTAGGGAATGGACAGCAGCTTGATCCAGATGCCGATCAGCGGCAGGTTCAGGATGATCAGCATCAGGTTGCCGATCCACATCGAGGCGATCAGGCCCCAGAACAGCTCGGGGTTGCTGGTCATGACCTGCGGACCGGGCTGGATGTTGTGGATGGTCATCGCGCCGACCATCAGCGCCATCACCGGGTTCGGCGGAATGCCGAGCGTGAGCAGCGGAATGAAGGAGGTCTGCGCGCCGGCGTTGTTGGCCGCTTCGGGGCCTGCGACGCCGCGGATGTTGCCCTTGCCGAAGGGAATCTCGCCCGGCTTGAGCTTCATCTTCTTCTCGAGCGTGTAGGCCGCGAAGGCCGACAGCAGCGCACCGCCGCCCGGCAGGATGCCGAGGCAGGAACCCAGCGTGGTGCCGCGCAGCACCGCCGGCGTCATGCGCTTGAAGTCTTCCTTGGTGGGCCACAGGTGGTGCACCTCGGAGGTGAAGACCTGGCGGTCTTCCTCGGGCCGAGAGAGGTTGGAGATGATTTCGCCGTAGCCGAACACGCCCATCGCGATCACGATGAAGCCGATGCCGTCGGTGAGCTCGGGGATGTCGAAGCTGTAGCGCGCCACGCCCGAATTCACGTCGGTGCCGATCAGGCCGATCAGCAGGCCGAGCACGATCATGCAGATCGCCTTGAGCAGCGAGCCCGAGGCCAGCACCACCGCGCCGATCAGGCCCAGCACCATCAGTGAGAAGTACTCGGCCGGGCCGAACTTGAAGGCCAGCTCGGTCAAGGGCGGCGCGAAGGCCGCGAGGATCAGCGTGCCGACGCAGCCGGCGAAGAAGGAACCCAGGCCGGCGGCCGCCAGTGCCGCTCCCCCTCGGCCCTGCTTGGCCATCTGGTGGCCGTCGATCACCGTCACGACCGAGGACGATTCGCCCGGGAGGTTGACCAGGATCGCGGTGGTCGAGCCGCCGTACTGCGAGCCGTAATAGATGCCGGCCAGCATGATCAGCGCGGCAACGGGCGGCAGCGCGTAGGTGGCCGGCAGCAGCATCGCGATGGTGGCGACCGGGCCGATGCCCGGGAGCACGCCGATCAGCGTGCCCAGCAAACAGCCGACGAAGGCATAGATGAGGTTCTGCAGCGTGAACGCCGCAGTGAACCCGATGGTGAGGTTATTGACGAGATCCATGGTGTTGTCGTTCTCAACCGGTGATGAAGGTAGGCCACACCTGGAACTGCAGCTTCAGCAGGACCACGAAGGCCAGGTAGCTGCCGACGGCGAGGATCGTGGCGAGGATCAGGCTGGACCTGAAGCTGTAGTGCTCGCCCGCAAGGCCGGCAATCAGCACCAGCGCGTAGATGGCAGCGATCAGGCCCATGGCCGGCAACCCGATGCTCGGCAGTCCGCCGAGCAGGATCCCGAACACGAGGTTGGAACCGATGATGTAGCCCAGCGGTCGCCATGCGATTCTTCCGATCGGCTCGCCGTCCACCGTCTCGATGGTGAGCGCCGTGAAGATCACGATGATCCCCAGGATGCCCAGCAGGATGCCCAGCATCAGCGGAAAGTAGCCCGGGCCCATGCGTGCCCCGGTGCCCACGCTGTAGGTCGTCGCGCCCCATGCGAAGGCAATGCCGACGATGGTGAACATCAGGCCCGCAAAGAAGTCCTTCTGACTCTTGATTTTCACGAACAGTCCCCTCGAAAAATTCGAACAGCGGATTGTGTGGTCAGGCAGTGGTCAGCTTGATGTGGATTCCACCTAGCGAGAGCCTAGGGTTATCCCGGGGCGCGAGGGCGCCGCGCCGAAGCGCTTACTCGAGCGGCGGGGTCGCGCTCAGGACTTCGTCGATGGTCGTCAGGCCTTCGGCCACGCGCAGCGCGCCCGCGAGGCGCAGCGGCCGCATGCCGTCGGTCACGGCCTGGCGGCGCAGTCCGGCGAGGTTGGGCTCCCTGTTGACCAGCGCCTTGAAGCCCTCGCCCACGGTGAGCAGTTCGTACAGGCCCATGCGGCCGCGGTAGCCCGTCATGCGGCAGTCGACGCAGCCGACCGGCTTGTAGGCCCGCACCGAGCCGGTGATCTGCCAGGGCTTGACGAACTCGCCGAGCTGCTCGCGCGTGATGCTGTCGTCCGGCGCCTTGCAATGCGGACACAGGGTGCGCACCAGGCGCTGGGCCAGCACGCCGAGCATGGTCGCATTGACGAGGTAGTTGGGCACGCCGAGCTCCATCAGCCGCGTGATCGCGCTCGGCGCATCGTTGGTGTGCAGCGTGCTGAAGACCAGGTGCCCGGTGAGCGCGGCCTGCACCGCCATCTCGGCGGTCGCGATGTCGCGGATTTCGCCCACCATGATGATGTCCGGATCCTGCCGCATCAGCGCGCGCAGGCCCTCGGTGAAGCCGAAGTCGAGCTGCGGCTGCACCTGCGTCTGGTTGAAGGAGGGCTCGATCATTTCGATCGGGTCTTCCACCGTGCTGACGTTGACCTCCTCGGTGGCGACGCGCTTGAGCGTGGAATAGAGCGTGGTGGTCTTCCCGGAGCCGGTCGGCCCGGTCACCAGGATGATGCCGTGCGGGCGCGTCACGAGCTGCTCCCAGCGCTGCGCATCGTGCTGCGCGAAGCCGAGCGCGTCGAGGTCCTTGACCGCGGTGTCGGGGTCGAAGATCCGCATCACCATCTTCTCGCCGAAGGCGGTAGGCAGGGTGGAGAGCCGCATCTCGATCTCTTCGCCGCGCATGTTGCGGGTCTTGATGCGGCCGTCCAGCGGCCGCCGCTTCTCGACCACGTCCATGCGGCCGAGCAGCTTGATGCGCGACACCATCGCATTCATCACGCCCATCGGCATCTGGTAGGCCGGGTGCAGCACGCCGTCGATGCGGAAGCGGATCACGCCCTGCTCGCGCCGCGGCTCCAGGTGGATGTCGCTGGCGCGCTGGTCGAAGGCGTACTGCCAGAGCCAATCGACCACCTGCACCACGCTCTGGTCGTTGGCGTCGAGCTGCTTGTTGCTCTTGCCGAGCTCGACCAGCTGCTCGAAGCTGGCGCCGCCTGCACTGCCGCCGGCCTTCTGCGCCGCGCGCACCGACTTGGCCAGCGAGAAGAACTCCGCCGTGTAGCGCTGGATATCGACCGGGTTCGCGACCACGCGCCGCACCGCGCGGCGCGACTGGCGCTCGACCTCGGCGATCCAGTCGGTCAGGAAGGGCTCGGCGGTGGCCACCACCACCTCGGCCGGCGTGACCTGCACCGGCAGCACCTTGTGCCGCTCCGCATAGGCCGCGCTCATGGTGTCGGCCACCTTGCCCACGTCGACCCGCAGCGGATCGATGCGCAGATAGGCCAGGCCCGCGCGGCCGGCGAGCCACTGGCTCAGCATCTCCAGGTCGAGCGGCTTGCCGTCGCTCTCGCGCGTCATCGCGACATTCGCGAGCCTCACCAGCGGATGCTGGCGGCTCTCGGCCTGCGCGCAGCGCGCCAGCGTGCGCTTGGCCTCCACCGGAGAGATCACGCCGTCCTTGGCGAGCCACTCGATCAGGTGCCGCAGGTCGAGCGGTCCTTCGTGGCGGGACAGAGCGGATGGGGTCGAGGAGGAAACAGCGCTCATGAATCAGCAATGGGTTTGAACACCCGCAGCCACTTCGGCGCGGGCAGGCCCCACCGAGTCTGGATGCTTTGGGCGCGATCGGCAAGCACGGGGCGCTTCGGCCGGCTGGGCGTGCGCTGGGCCAGCACCACGGTGTTGCCCTCGCGCGTGGGCTTGAAGGCCCAGAGCGCGTCTTCTCCGAAGGCGGCGGCGATCTTCTCGAGGCTGCGTTCGTAGCTCGAGGAGCGGCCGAACAGGTTGACCGTCACGCAGCCGTCCTCGGTCAGGAGGGCGCGGCAGTCGGCATAGAAGGCTTCGCTGTCGAGCACCGGCGCGGCGGCCTCGTGGTCGTACAGGTCGACCTGCAGCACATCCACATCGCCCTGCCACAGCGGCCGCCGGATCTCGACCGCCGCATCGGCGACGATCACGTGCAGCCTCGCATCGTCGGCCGGCAGCTTGAACCAGCCGCGGCAGGCCGCGACCACCTGCGGATTGAGCTCGACCGCCGTGGTGCGCATGCCCAGCGTCTTGCGGCAGAACTTGGTGAGGCTGGCCGCGCCCAGGCCCAGCTGCATCGCATGGCGGCTGCGCACGCTCGCGGCATCGACGAAAAGCAGCCAGGCCATCATGCGCTGCACATACTCGAGCTCGATCTCGAACGGCGCATCGAGCTTCATCGAGCCCTGCACCCACTCGGTGCCGAGATGCAGGTAGCGCACATCGCCCCAGTCGGAGAAATTGACTTCCGGAAGTTCGGGCGCCGCGGCTTTCTTCGCCGCCATCAGACCAGTCCGTGCTTCAGGAAGACCTCGCGCCAGGCATCGTGCTTGCGCTCGAAGGTCCACGATGCGTTCGCCGCGCTCGAGGACGGCAGCCGATAGACCGGCACGTCGAGGCCCTGGGTGTGGCGCGCGTGCTTGAAGCTTTCGCCGCCGTTGTGCGCGATCGCGGCCAGCCTGGGCAGCGCGAGGCCGGCGATGTCGTTCGCCTCGCCGTTGCGGATCGCCGAATCGAGACTGCCTTCGCGCTCGCAGGCGGCGTACACGTCCCAGAGGCCGAGGCCGCGCTCGAGCAGCCAGTCGCGGCGGGCGGGATAACTGTCTGCGCCCGCCGGGAGCGGGTGGTCGGGCCAAATCGCTTGCAAGATCTTCCAGAAGTGGTTTTGCGGGTGCGCATAGTACTGCCCCTCGGCGAGCGAACGGCCGCCCGGGAAACTGCCGAGGACCAGAACGACGGTGCGATCCGAGACGATCGGATCGAGGCCGGTGAGCCGCAGCCGCGACGCAGGCGATGCTTTGTTCATGCGCGGAGTAGACACAAAAAAACCCACCGCAGCGGGTTTCCGGCGAAAGGCGAGTTCAGGAACTCAGGGCTTCTTGGCGGCATCGTGCTCGGCCGTGCCGGGCACCTTCTCGCCGATCTTGTGGCCGGCGCTGCGCATGCCGTCGGCCGTCTTGTGGCCGGCGGTCGACACGGCCTCGCCGGTCTTCTTGGCCACGTTCTTGGTGGCGGTGCCTGCCTTCTTGACGCCGCGCTCGGTGGCGCCGACGACCTTCTTCGTCGTGCGCTTGGTGGCGTCGACGGCGTCCTTGCCGGTTTCCTTGGCCTTCTCGGTCATGGTCGGCTCCTGCGTCGCCGGGGCGGGCTGAGGTGCGGGCTGGGTCTGCGCCACGGCCGACAGGCCGATGGATGCGAAGGCCAAAGCCAGCACGGCAGGCAGGGTGCGAATGGACGATTTGTTCATGGGAAAGCTCCTTTGATGAGTTGGAGTGACGAACTTGCCACTGGCCAAGAACGAACACTCGAAGCCCGAGGATGACATCCGGATGGCGCCATCAACGCGCTGGCGCGCAAGTCGGGCACTTGGCCTACGCGTGCTGCGGCATGCCGGCCGACGCTTCGATCAGCGATGACAGACGCGGCAGCGCCGAAACCGCATTGCGCGTGGTCGCCCGGGCGAGCGCATCGAGCGTGATGCCGCGCAGCCCGGCCACGACTTCGGCGATGCGCGGCAGCTCGCCCGGCTCGTTGCGACCCTGCGCCTCGCCCGCCGCACGCTGCGCTTCGGTGCGGTAGAGCCAATGCGGCTGGATGTCGGGCGCATCGGTCTCCATCACGATCGACGCGAGCGGCAGCGTGGCGGCAAGACGCCGCAGCTGCAACGCGCGCTCGAAAGTCACGGCGCCGCCGAAGCCCAGCTTGAGCCCGCAATCGATACAGGCCTGCGCCTGCTGCGCGCTGCCGTTGAACGCATGCGCGATGCCCCGCCAGGTCTGGCCGGGCGCGACCTGCCGCAGGTGTTTCAAGACCTTGTCCACCGACCGGCGCACATGGATGATCACCGGCAGTCCGTGTTTGCGCGCGAGTTGCAACTGAGTGTGAAAGAAGCGCTCCTGCTTGTCGGGGTCCAGGCCCGGCACGAAGAAGTCGAGCCCGATCTCGCCCACCGCCACCAGGCGCGGATCGTCGCGGCGCGCGGCAAGTTCCGCGTCGAGCAGCGTCAGGTGCTCGTCCCGCGCCTCGATGGTGCACATCGGGTGGATGCCCAGCGCGTAGGCATCGTTCTGGGCATGCGCGAGTTCGCGCACTGTTGCGAAGTTGGTGGCCGCCACCGCCGGAATCACGCACAGGGCGACGTTGCGCGCCGCCGCGCGTGCCCGGATCGTGGCCATTTCGGTGCCGAATTCCGGTGCATCGAGGTGGCAGTGGGTATCGATGAAGACGGCCATCGCGCAATGATGCCCGAACGCATGCACGGCGGGGGAAAGCGTGCTACCGTGCCTCTCTCACGCGTCGATATTTTTGCCGGAGGTGCCCGATGCGCAGGCCTGCTTTCTATAGTCGCTCGCCCCGCGCGCCGCAGGATGCGGCCGAGTCTCGAACGCCCGAGGCGTCCGACGAAGCCCAGGTGGGCGCGGCAGCCCCGCCGGCAAAAGCCCCGGCCCCGCGCTGGCAGCCTGGACGCCGCAGCTTCGCGCTGCTGCTTGCGGTCTGCTTCGGCGCCTCGGGCACGGCGATTGCGCTGTGGCCGCAGCAGAACATCCGCCAATACACGCAGAAGGACATCGACGCCGCCGTGCTGCGCACGCTGCAGACCGCCACCCTGCCGTCGCCGGCCTCCAAGGCGGCCGAAATCATCCGTCCCTCGGTGGTGCGGGTGGTCGGCTACGGCCCCGAAAAGAAGACGCCGGAAGCCCAGACGCAGAAGCGCGGCAACAACGTTGCCAAGGGCAAGCCGCCCGAGGCCGACGAACCCCCGGGCGAGGTGGAGCGCGGCGTCGGCACCGGCGTGGTGGTCGTCGACAAGGGCATCATCCTGACCAACCTGCACGTGGTCGCGGGCGCCGAGAAGATCAAGGTCACGTTTGCCGACGGTCTCGAGGCGCCCGCCGTGATCACCGGCGTGCAGCCCGAGAACGACCTCGCCGTGCTGCAGGCGCAGAAGC
Source organism: Variovorax sp. Soil_C_33 (assembly GCF_057656935.1). NCBI lineage: Bacteria > Pseudomonadati > Pseudomonadota > Betaproteobacteria > Burkholderiales > Comamonadaceae > Variovorax > Variovorax sp. Soil_C_33. The sequence goes on along the minus strand of NZ_JBDGJK010000013.1, from coordinate 120,706 downwards.
TGCCCGACGACTTGATCCCGGCCACGATGCGCTCGACCGCCGACCTGCAGCCCGGCGACGAAGTGGCCGCGGTCGGCTTTCCCTTCGGCATCGGCCCCTCGGTCTCGGCCGGCGTGGTCTCGGGCCTCAAGCGCTCGTTCCGCTCGCCCGAGGGCAAGCAGGAGCTCGGCAACCTGATCCAGTTCGACGCCGCTGCCAACCCCGGCAATTCGGGCGGGCCGCTCATCAACATGAACGGCGAGGTGCTCGGCATCGTGACCGCGATCCTCAACCCGACCCAGCAGCGCACCTTCATTGGCATCGGTTTTGCAGTGCCGATCGAGAACGCGGCCTCGGCCGCCGGCTCTCCGCCTTTCTGATGGTCTTTCCGATTCCTCACCGAAAGCAGCAAGCATGAGCACAGAGAACGAACCGAGCTCCGCCTCCGCCTCCGCTTCCACCGCCGAGCTGATGGAGCAGATCCTCTACCAGGTGAAGCGCGTCGTCGTCGGCCAGGACCGTTTTCTCGAGCGCGTGATGGTCGCGGTGCTGGCGGGCGGCCACCTGCTGGTCGAAGGCGTTCCCGGGCTGGCCAAGACCCTGACGGTGAAGACGCTGGCCGATGCGGTGCGCGGCCGGTTCAAGCGCATCCAGTTCACGCCCGACCTGGTGCCGGCCGACCTGGTCGGCACGCGCATCTACAACCAGAAGACCGGCGAGTTCAGCACCTCGCTGGGGCCGGTGTTCGCCAACCTGCTGCTGGCCGACGAAATCAACCGCGCCCCGGCCAAGGTGCAGAGCGCGCTGCTCGAAGTGATGCAGGAGCGCCAGGTCACGATCGCCGGCGAGACGCACAAGGTGCCGCGCCCCTTCCTCGTGATGGCGACGCAGAACCCGATCGAGACCGAGGGTACCTACCCGCTGCCCGAGGCGCAGGTCGACCGCTTCATGATGAAGGTGCTGGTCGACTACCCGACCGACGAGGAAGAGTTCGTGATCGTCGAGCGCGTGATCGGCGCGCCCGTCGAGGCCAGCGCGGTCGCCACCACCGACCAGCTCGCGGCGCTTCAGGCAGAAGCTCGGCGCGTCTACGTCGACCCCTCGCTGATCCAGTACGCGGTCAGGCTGGTGTCGGCCACGCGCACGCCCGAGCGTCACGGCCTCAAGGACATGCGGCGCTTCATCACCTTCGGCGCCAGCCCGCGCGCCAGCATCAACCTGACCGAGGGCGCGCGCGCCCTGGCGCTCCTGCGCGGCCGCAGCTATGCACTGCCCGAGGACATGACGGCGCTGGTGCCCGACGTGCTGCGGCACCGCGTAACGCTGTCCTACGAAGGCCTCTCCGAAGGGTTCACGCCCGACGGCCTGATCGACAAGATCATGCGGGCCGTACCCCCGCCAGCCAAGCCGCTCGAACATGAAAAGCTGGTGGCCTAGCCGGCGCGCGCGCGCCGCCAACGACGAACGACTCGCGGGCGAGGCCGCGGCGGGCTCCGCCGAGCGCTTGCTGCGCCGGCTCGAATGGACGGTGATCCGCCGGCTCGACGGCCTGCTGCAGGGCGACTACCGCACGCTGATGCGCGGCACCGGCCTCGACCTGGCCGACCTGCGCGAGTACCAGCACCACGACGACGTGCGCCATATCGACTGGAACGTCACCGCGCGCCTGCAGACGCCGCATGTGCGCGTGTTCACCGAAGACCGCGAGATGGCCGCCTGGTTCATCCTCGACCTGAGCCGCTCGGTCGACTTCGGTTCCGGCCGCAAGGCCAAGCGCGAGATCTCGGCCGGCTTCGTCGGCGTCATCGCGCGCCTCCTCACGCGGCACGGCAACCGCGTCGGCGCGCTGGTCTACGGCAACGACGTCGAGGCCGTGATCCCGCCGCGCAGCGGCCGGCGGCACGTGCTGCACCTGCTGCACGCGATGCAACGCCGCGCCGAAAAGAAGAACGCGCCGGCCCAGAAGGGCATGACCCGGCTCGCCGATCTGCTCAAGTCGGCGGCGGTGCTGATGCCGCGCCGCTCGACCGTGTTCGTGGTGTCCGATTTCCTGAGCGAGCCCGGCTGGGAGCTCCCGCTCGCGCAGCTGGTGCGGCGCCACGAGGTGGTGGCCGTGCGCCTGTTCGACCCGCTGGAGCTCGAGCTGCCCGACCTCGGCCTGGTGCCCCTCACCGATGCCGAGACCGGCGAGCAGCTCTGGGTCGATACGCACGACGCGAGCTTCCGCAAGCGCTTCGCCCGCGTTGCCGCGCAGCGCGAAACAACCCTGCGCGAGACGCTGGCCAAGGTCGGCGTCGACGCGCTCGAACTCTCGACCAACGACGATCTGGTGGAAGCCATCGTGCGCTTTGCCGACATGCGCAAGCGCCGCGTGCGCACCGGGTCGTCCAACCCGAAGGCGGTGGCAGCATGAACTTCCTCTGGCCTCAATTCCTCTGGCTGTTGCTCGCGGCGCCGCTGCTGGTGCTGCTCTATGCCTGGCTCATGCGGCGCAAGAAGAAGCTGGCGCTGCGCTATGCCAGCCTCTCGATCGTGCGCGAGGCGATGGGCGTGCGCCAGAGCGTGCGGCGCCACATCCCGCCCTTCCTGTTCCTGCTCGCGATGGTCGCCATGCTGATAGCCGCCGCACGGCCGATGGCGGTGGTGATGCTGCCCTCGAACCAGCAGACCATCATCCTGGCGATGGACGTGTCGGGCAGCATGCGCGCGGCCGACGTGCTGCCCAACCGGCTGGTGGCCGCGCAGGAAGCGGCCAAGAGCTTTCTGAAGGAGCTGCCGCGCCACGTCAAGGTCGGCATCGTCGCCTTCGCGGGCAGCGCCAACGTTGCCCAGCTGCCCACCACCAACCGCGAAGACCTGATCACGGCCATCGATTCCTTCCAGCTGCAGCGCGCGACGGCCACCGGCAACGCCATCGTCGTTTCGCTGGCCACGCTGTTCCCGGATGCGGGCATCGACGTCTCGAACTTCGGCCCGCAGAGCAACCGCCAGCGCGGCGTGCCGCTCGACCAGGCCGGCAAGGGGCCGCAGAAGGAGTTCACGCCGGTGGCGCCGGGCTCCTACACCTCGGCCGCCATCATCATGCTGACCGATGGCCAGCGCACCACCGGCGTCGACCCGCTCGATGCGGCGAAGGTCGCGGCCGAGCGCGGCGTGCGCGTCTACACCGTGGGCATCGGCACGGTGGACGGCGAGACCATCGGCTTCGAAGGCTGGTCGATGCGCGTGCGCCTCGACGAGGAAACGCTCAAGGCGATCGCCAACAAGACGCAGGCCGAGTACTACTACGCGGGCACCGCGGCGGACCTCACCAAGGTCTACAACACGCTGAGCTCCAGGCTCACGGTCGAGAAGAAAGAGACCGAAATCTCGGCGCTGTTCGCGCTCGGCGCCGCCGTGCTGGCCCTGCTGTCCGCCGGCCTCTCGCTGCTGTGGTTCAACAGGATCCTGTAGCGCTGCGGTCACTCCATGCGGACGGTTTCGGCCACGTCGTTCGCGCGAGCGGGTTCCAGTTGCGCGTCCATCCTCGCCACGGCCTGGTGCATCAGGCCGCGCAGCCAGACCAGCCCCGGATCCTGCGTGCGGTACTTGTGCCATTGCATCGTCTGCTTCATCGCCGGCATCGGCACCGGCACCGGCAGCAGCCGCAGCGGCAGGGACTTCCGGGCCAGCCAGGCGAGCCGTGCGTGCAGCGTGGCGATGCGATCGGTGCCCACGACCAGATAAGGAACCGCGGCGAAGCTGTAGGTGGTGACTTCGATGCGGCGCACCCCGGGGTAGCGCCGTTTCAGCCAGCCGGCTAGCGTGGGCGGGTCCATGCCGGAGGGCTGCATCACGACGTGGCCGGCCGCAGCGTACTGCTCCGCCGTCAGCTTGTCGGCATGCCCGAAGCGGCCGCCGCTCCAGACCACGCAGACGAACTGCTCCTCGAACAGGATGTCGAAGGGATGAGGCTCGGGCGTGCGGTATTCCAGCGGCAGGATGAGCAGGTCGGCCTCGCCGCTCTCCAGCTCCCGGTGCGGCGGCTGCAGCAGCGGCAGCAGATCGAAGCACACGGCGCGCGACTGGCCGCCCGCCAGCGCAAGTACCTGCGGCATCAGGACCATCGAGGTGTAGTCGGAGACGATCAGGCGAAAGCAGCGCTGCGATTCGGCGGGATCGAAGCCCGGCTGGGCCAGGATCGCGGAATCCACCCGCACCAGCACGTCGCGCACGGCCTCCTTCAGCGTCTCGGCGCGCGGGGTCAGCTCGAGCTTGCGGCCGACCTGCACCAGCAACTCGTCGTCGAAATAGGCCCGCAGCCGCGCCAGCGCATTGCTCGTTGCCGACTGGCTCAGGTGCAGGCGTTCCCCCGCCCTGCTGATGCTGCGCTCCGTGAGCAGCGCATCCAGGGCCACCAGCAGATTCAAGTCGAGCTTGTTGAACCGCATGCGGTGACCTCGCCCTTCGAAATCCGTGCCTGCCTCCCGAGCTATTCGCGGCATCGATGCAGCGCATGGACGCAAACCATTTTACGAAGGGGTCCGGCGCCCATAACCTCTGTCAAACCCTCGAATTCGAGCCAGGAGACAAGACCCATGGTCAGACGCCAGGAAGGTGCACCCCATGCCCATTGAGTTGGCCTGCGAGGCCGTGGGCGACGGGCCTCCCGTGGTGATCCTGCATGGGCTCTTCGGCGCGGGGCGCAACTGGGCCCGGATCGCCCGGTCGCTCGGCGACAGGCACCGCGTCTACCTGCCGGATGCACGCAACCACGGCGCGTCGCCCCGGGGCCAGACCATGTCGTACGCCGAGATGGCGCAGGACGTGCTGGCGCTCATCGAACGCGAGCAGTTGCAGCGGCCGCTGCTGATCGGCCACAGCATGGGCGGCAAGACCGCCATGACCCTGGCCCTCGAACATCCGCAGGCGATCTCCGGCGTGGCGGTGATCGACATCGCGCCCGAACGCTACAGCGACCAGTTCTCGCCCTACATGATGGCCATGCGCGGCCTCGACGCGGCCGCCGCGACCGGCCGCAACGAAACCCGGCAGGCGCTGGCCCGGAGCCAGGAAGGCGACACGCCGGTGCTCGACTTCCTGATGCAGAACCTGCGGCGCCACGACGAGCGCTTCGACTGGCGGCTCAACCTGCTGGCGGTGGCGATGTGCATGCAGGAGCTGTGCGGATTTCCGCAGCGGTTCCGGCACCGGCACTACGAAGGGCCGGCGCTGTTCCTTGCCGGGACCGATTCGTCCTATGTGCAGGCCGAGTCGCATGCCGGCATCGCGCGCCTGTTTCCCCGTGCGCACCTGGAACACATCGACGACGCCGGCCATTGGGTGCATGCCGACCAGCCGGGGGCGCTGCTGCGCGTCTTGCGGCGCTGGCTGCATCGGCATGAAGCCGGCACGCCGCGCGCAGCGCTGCCGGCGACGCACTGATCCGACTCTCAAAGAAAGCAATTCGGCCTTTTCATGCTCGATACCGACAACACGCCGGCGACGCCCATCGAGGCCAGACCGGCGCAGCGCGAGCTCGCGCAGGCCTGCCTCGACAATGCGCTCGCCTTGATCGAGTCCGTTCTCAACCATCGCGAAGACGAGTACGCCGCGGCCGGCGAGCGCGCGGCCATGCGCGTCTGCGTTACCTCGGCGCATGTGCTGCTCGGCGCGGCGCGGCAGTTGATGGCCGAGCCGCTTCACTTGCTGGCGCCGAAGGAGCGCGCGCAGCGGCTGAAGGCGCTGGTCGATGAAGCCAAGACGGGCGGCCGTGCGGCCTACCGGGCAGCGCTGATGCTGACGGGACACGAGTGATCGCAACAGCGTGAGAAATGCCGCGCCGACATGGGTAAACCCCAACCCGGCGGCGCCGACGGCTCATTTCAAATAGTTATTCAACTTAACTATCGAAAAAGGGCCTAGTTCATGCAGCGCAGAAGTTTTGTCGCCTCCACCGCGGTATTCGCTACCGGCCTTGCGCAGCTGTCGTCCGCGCACGCCGAGACAGGGGTGAGCGACAGCGAGATCCTGCTCGGCAGCAGCGCCGTGCTGAGCGGCCCGCTCGGCTCGCAGATCAAGGTGGTGCACAACGGCGCCGGGCTGGCCTTCGATGCGGTCAACGAACAAGGCGGCGTGGGCGGACGCAAGATCAAGCTGGTGTCGCTGGACGACGAGCTGAAGCCCGAAAAAGCACTGGAGAACTACGGCAAGCTCTTGAACGACCATCGTGTGTTCGCCTTCTTCGGCTGCGTCGGCTCGGGCACCACGGCTGCCGCGGCCAAGCTGCTGCAGCAAAGCGGCGCACCCAGCGTGGGCGGCTACGGCGTGGGCGACACGGCGCGCGAACGCGTTGCCGGCTCCGCCTACTTCGTGCGCGCCAGCAACGCGCGCGAAGCGCAGGCCCTGGTCGAGCACCTGACGACCGTCGGCGTCAACAAGATGGCGATCGCCCATCTCGACAACCCCGGCGGCGCCGAGGCGGTCAAGCTCATCGAGGCCGCCATGGCGACCCACAAGCTCACGCCGACGGCGGTCGTCCCGGTGAAGGGCGACGGCTCGACCTCCGCCGCCGCCGGCAAGACATTGGCCGACAGCCAGCCGCAGGCAGTGCTCATGTATCTGGCCGGCACGGTGGCCGGCGAGGTCATCAAGGCGACTTACGGCGCCGGCAGCAAGCCGATGTTCTATGGCATGTCGGTCGTCCCGGGCGAAGTCACGGCCAAGGTGGTGAACCTGCAGGCGGGCGGCTTGGCCATCTCGCAGGTCATGCCCTATCCCTGGGGCGAGGTGGAGACCGTCACGCGCGACTACCGACGCCTGGCGGAGCGTGCGCAGGTGCCGGTGGGCTACGGCAGCTTCGAGGGCTACCTGAACGGACTGGTGATGATCGAGGCGCTCAAGCGCGCCGGCCGCGACCTGACGCGTGCGCGCCTGCATGCGGCGCTGCGCGCATTCAAGATGCGGCTGGCCGGCATGGACATCGATTTCACGTCAGGCAGCAGCACGGGGTCGAAGTTCATCGAGATGGTTCGCGTCACGCCCGAGGGCCGCTTCGTGCGCTGACCCGGGCGCTCTTCCCGACCGGTTCTCAGACCCCCCGCGTCAGCATCCGTCCCGCCCGCGCCCGCACCTCGGGTTCTTCTTCGCCGCCGCGAAACGCGCAGGCGCCGTTGACGAACACGCGCTCGATGCCCACGCTGGCGCTCTTCGGCCGGTCGTAGGTGGCGGTGTCGGCGATGGTGCGCGGATCGAACACCACCACGTCGGCCATCGCGCCCGCACGCAGCAGGCCGCGATCGGCGATGCGCAGGTTGCGCGCCGTCATGCCGGTCATCTTGTGCACCGCATGTTCGAGCGTGAACAGATTGCGCTCGCGCCAGTAGCGCGCGAACACGCGCGGGAAAGCGCCCCACAGGCGCGGATGCGGATGGCGGTCGTGCGGCAGGCCGTCGCTGCCGATCATGGTGCGCGGATGGGCGATCACGCGCTCCACGTCCTCTTCCTTCATCTGGAAGTAGCAGGCGCCGCCGGGCTGCAGGCGGCGGCAGGCTTCCTTCTGGTCCACGCCCCATTCGCGCGCAACGTCGGCCAGCATGCGGCCCGTCACCTCGGGATGCGGGTCGGACCAGGTCAGCAGGATGTCGATCACGCCGTCCACCAGGTCTTCGCGCAGCACGGTGGAACCGGCGACGTAGGGGTAGACGTCGAGCGCGATGTCCTGCCGCTTGGCGAGCGCGTCGACCAGCGGCAGGGTTTCGAGCGTGCGGCCCCAGTTGGCGGGGCCGGCGCACTTGTGGTGCGAGATCACGAGCGGCGCGCCGGCGCTGAAGGCGGTGTCGCCGGCTTCGTGCATGGCCTCGATGATGGCTTCCATCTCGCTGCGCAGGTGCGTGGCATAGACGCCGCCGTGGCGCGCGACGATGCGTGCCAGCGCCGTCACCTCCTCGGCCGGCGCCGCGAAGGCCTGCTCGTAGAACAGGCCCGAGGAAAGGCCGTGCGCGCCGTCGAGCATGCAGGCTTCGAGCAGCTGGCCCATGCGCGCGCGCTCGTCCTCGGTGGCGGGGCGGTCGAGCGCATCCATGGTCGCGAAGCGCAAGGTGGTGTGGCCGATCAGCGCGGCGACGTTGAGCGCCGGCTGCGCCGCCTCGACCGCGGCGCGGTAGTCGGCCATCGTGGCATGGCGGAAGGAGTCGATGCCCAGCAGCGTCAGCGGCGGCTGGGCCTCGCGCGTGCGGTAGGGCGCGAGCGAGATGCCGCAGTTGCCGGTGACCACCGTCGTGATGCCCTGCGAGATCTTCGGCAGGCACAGCGGATCGCGCAGCACGATCGCGTCGTCGTGCGTGTGGACGTCGATGAAGCCGGGCGCGATCACCTTGCCGCGGCAGTCGACGGTTTCGAGATCGGCCGCGGCAATGCCTTCGGGCAGGCGCTGGCACAGGCCTTCGCCCAGGGCCGCGATGCGGTCCCCTGCCAGGAGCACGTCGCCGGGCCAGCCCGGGCCGCCGGAGCCGTCGACCACCAGGCCGCCCTCGAGCAAGAAGATCGCCTGTTCAGCCATGCTTCACTCCTCCGCCATCCCAGCTCTGCAGCGCGTGCGTGCTGGCATCGATGCCGTGGCGCTGGAAAGCCTCGCGCGCGCGCTGCAGCCGCTGCACCGCGGGCTCGCCGCGGCGCTGCGCGACCAGCACGGTCAGAATCTCGATCGCCGTCAGGTGCGTGAGGTAGGCATCGATGCCCACGTGCATCACCGCATCGTCGGGCACCGACAGGCCCAGCAGGAAATCGGCCCTGGCCGCGAGCGCCGTGCCGGGCCGCGTGAGCGCGACCACCTTGGCGCCCTGCCCGCGCGCGATGTCCACCGCATCGAGCAGCGAGGGCATGCCGCCCACATGCGAGATCGCGATCACCACGCCGCCGGGGCGCTGGGCCGCGCCCGCCACCTGCTGCAGGTGATAGTCGGCCCAGGCATTGGCTGAGAGGCCGAGGCGGAACAGCCGCGCCTGCAGGTCGTTGGCCATGAACCACGAGGTGGCGCCGGCGCCGTAGAGGTCCACGTGCGGCGCCGCCGCGATGGCGGCCACGGCGCCGTCGAGCACGTCCATGTCGAGCTGGTTGCGCACGCCCGAGACCGAGGCCGCGGCGCTGCGCGCGATCTTGCCGACCACCTCGTCGGCCGCGTCCTCGATGTTCACGCGCCGGTGCAGCGGCGAGCCGCCGAGGGCCAGCTCCTGCGCCAGCGCGAGCTTGAACTCGCGCAGGCCGGCGAAGCCGAGGTCGCGGCAGGTGCGCATGATGGTGGGCACCGAGCTGCGCGAACGCTCGGCCAGCGTCTCGAAGCTTTCTTCGAGCGCGCGGTCCGGGTCTTCGAGGATCAGGTCGAGGATGGCGCGCCGCGTCGCCGAGGCGCCGTCGCGGATCTCGGCCATCTTCTGGAGCAGGGAGCTGGTCATGGCCGCCATCAGAAATGCATGGCCACCGCGTCGCTCACGCGATAGTCTTCTTCGACCACCGGCATCCAGTGCCACTTGTCGAATGTGGTGCAGGGGTGCGAGATGCCGAGGCCGACGCGCTCGCCCACCACGGGCGCCTGTGGCTCGTCGGCATCGTCCCAGCGCAGGTAGGCGTGCTGGTCGTTCAGCGCCGTGATCTTCCAGCCCGGCGGCACCGCGGCAGGCACCAGGCTGCCGCGCGCGGCGCGTGCGATCGGCACCGGCATCGAGAGGTCGAAGGAGATGTCGCGCTTGCCCACCGCGAGGATGGCGAGCTTCGGCTCGGGGCGCGACTGCACCGTGGCCCACACCTCCATCGCAGGGCGCAGGCTCTCGCCGCAATCGCATCCCAGGCGCTGGTCCACTGCGCTCAGCATGCGCTGGTAGAAGCCGTGGTCGTGCGTGACGTAGCAGCCCGAGCGCAGCAGGCCCCGCACCGGGTTCTTGAGCGCCGGCTTCAGGCGGCCGGCCACCAGGTCGAAGATCGCCGAGCCGCCGGCCGAGACCAGCACTTCCTCGGTGTCGAACAGGCCGTTGACGTCGCAATGACGGGCCACGGCCTCGACGCGGTCCATCAGCGCGTTCGCATAGGCCGCATCGGGCCCGCTCTCGCCGGTGGCGCCCTGCCCTTCGTAGCACTCGATGCCGGCCAGCTTGACCACCGCGCTCTCGTGCAGGCGGGTCGCAAGGGTGACCGCTTCCTCGTGCGTGCGGCAGCCGGTGCGCGCGCCGTCGACGCCGATTTCGAGCATCACCTCGAAAGGCAGGTGCTCCGGGTGGCGCTCTGCCCAGGCTTCGATCAGCTCGAGTTGGGCCAGCGAATCGACCAGGAACACGACGCGCAGGTCGATGTGCGCGTGCAGCAGCAGCTGAATGCCGGCCAGGTCTTCGTCGGTCACCACCTGGTTGGCGATCACGGTGCGCCGCGCGCCGGCGGCCACGCCGACGGCGAGCTGGGTCACCGTCGCGAAAGTGAGGCCCCAGGCGCCGGCATCGAGCTGGCGCTTAAAGAGCTGTGGCGACATGGTGGTCTTGCCGTGCGGCGCGAGGTCGACGCCCCACTGGCGCACGCGCGCCTGCATCCACTGGAGGTTGTGTTCCAGCGCCTCGCGCTTGAGCACGGCCAGCGGCAGCGGCAGGTCGCCGGCCAGCACGTGCCAGCCGGCCTGCCCGATCTCGCTGCGGCGCTTCGGCGGCTGGGTGCGCGGATAGCCCTTGAAGCCTGTGTCGAGCAGCGGGTCGGTGAAGTCGTCGTGTTCGGTGGTCATAGGGAAATCAGCTCCTTGCGGATGCAGGCGGAAAAGTGGCCCGCTGCCAGTTCGGAAAGCGGCGGCACGGTCCGGGCGCAAGCCTCGATGGCATGCGGGCAGCGCGTGCGGAAGACGCAGCCGGAAGGCGGCGCGACCGGGCTCGGGATGTCGCCCTTGAGCGCGACGTGTTCGTTGGGCAGCAGCGGATCGGGCTTGGGGCTCGCAGCCAGCAGGGCCCGCGTGTAGGGATGCTGCGGGCGCTCGAAGAGCTCGCTGGTACTTGCCACTTCCATCACCTTGCCGAGGTAGAGCACGACCACGCGGTCGCACAGGTATTCCACCACGTCCAGGTCGTGCGAGATGAATAGCATCGTGAGCGACAGGCGCTCTCGCAAGTCGGCCAGCAGGTTGATCACCTGCGACTGGATCGACACGTCCAGCGCCGACAGCGGCTCGTCGGCGACGATGAACTCGGGCTCCACCGCGAGCGCGCGCGCGACGCCGATGCGCTGCCGCTGGCCGCCCGAGAACTCGTGCGGGAAGCGGCTGGCATGCTCGGGCCTGAGGCCCACGGTCTCGAGCAGTTCGGCGATGCGCCTGTCGCGTGCGGCCGCGCCCTTGTGCAGCCCGTGCGTGGCCAGCGCCTCGCCGAGGATGGCGCTGATGCGCATCTTCGGGTTCAGGCTCGCGTACGGGTCCTGGAAGATGATCTGCAGCTTGCTGCGCAGCCGGCGCAGCGGCCCGGAAGAAAGCTTGCCGATGTCGTCGCCGCGGTAGAGCACCTCGCCCTCGGTGCGCTCGACCAGGCGCAGCAGCGTGCGGCCGATGGTGCTCTTGCCGGATCCCGATTCGCCGACCAGGCCCAGCGTCTCGCCGGCGCGGATGGCGAAGGACACGCCGTCGACGGCGCGCACCGGGCGCTCGCCGGTGCCGAAGTATTTCTTGAGGCCGCGGACCTCGATGAGGGGAGCGATCGAAGCGTTCATGCGGCCCTCGCCAAGGTGTCGTTCGCCGGCACGCGGATGCAGCGCGCCTGCCGATCCGGGTGGGTTTCGACGAGCGGCGGGATGGCCTGCCGGCAGGCTTCCGCCGCATGGTCGCAGCGCGGCTCGAAGGCGCAACCCGGCGGCGGCGCCAGCGGGCTCGACACCTGGCCGCGAATCGCGAACAGCCGCTTGGGCTTGGCCTGCCCGCGCAGATGCGCCTTGCCCGGCAGGCAGGCCAGCAGGCCCTGGGTGTACGGATGCTCGGGCTGCGCGAAGAGCGGCCGCACCGGCGCGCTCTCGACCACGCGGCCCGCATACATCACGACCACGTCGTCGGCATGGTGCGCCACCACGCCGAGGTTGTGGGTGATGAAGAGGATGCTCATGCCCGTCTCGGCTTGCAGCCGGCGCATCAGCTCGAGGATCTGCGCCTGGATCGTGACGTCGAGCGCGGTGGTGGGCTCGTCGGCGATCAGCAGCGTCGGATCGCAGGCCATCGCCAGCGCGATCATCACGCGCTGGCGCATGCCGCCCGAGAGCTGGTGCGGGTATTCGTTGAGGCGCCGCGCCGCGGCCGGGATCTCCACCAGCTCGAGCATGCGCAGCGCATGCGCGAGGGCGGCCTTGCGGTCCAGCCCCTTGTGCAGGCGCACGCTCTCGGCGATCTGCTCGCCGATAGTGAAGACCGGGTTGAGGCTGGTCATCGGCTCCTGGAAGATCATCGCCAGCTGATTGCCGCGCAGCGAACGCATCTCGCGCTCCGCCAGGCTCAGCAGGTCGACCGTCTTGCCTTCGCGCGTGACGAAGGCGGTGCTGCCGTCGACCTGCGCATTCGCCGTTTTCGGCAGCAGGCGCATCAGCGTGAGGCTGGTCACCGACTTGCCCGAGCCCGATTCACCAACCAGCGCGGTGGTCTTGCCGGGCTGGATCGAGAAGCTCACATCGGCGACCGAACGCACGAGGCCGTCTTCGGTGGGAAAGCTGGTGCTCAGGTTCTTGACCGTGAGGCGGGGGATGGTTGTCATGTCAATTGCTCCGCCGCGCGATGGCGCTCGAGGTTCGGGCCGTCCGGGGTGCGTGCCGAGGACACGGGGTATCCCCCTCCGCGAATGTCCCCCGCCTTCGGCTCCTCCTTTATTTCGCTGCGGGGGACACCCCATGCCCTCGGCACGGGAGAAGTCGCGCGAGTTCCGCTGATGCACCACTGCCGTGACGGATCACGCCGATGGTGTGCTCTGCGCAGCGAAACAAAGGAGGAGGCTTGCGGCCCTAGGCCGCGCCGGGGGACATTCGCGGAGCAGAGCATGCCGTCGGCGTGATCCCGCCCCAGGGAAGACGTTTTCATCCTTATGCCGCCTTCTTGAGCTTGGGATCGAGCAAGTCGCGCACGCCATCGCCCAGCAACTGCAGCGAGAGCGCCGTGAAGATGATCGCCAGCCCCGGGAACAGCACGACCCAGAAGGCCCGGTCCGCATACTGCTGGCTGCCCGCGACCATGGTGCCCCAGGTCGGGATCTCGGGCGGCACGCCGACGCCGAGGAAGGAGAGCCCCGCCTCCGCGAGGATGGCGTAGGCAAAGATGAAGGACACCTGCACCAGGATCGGCGACATCAGGTTCGGCAGGATGTGGCGCCACAGGATGCGCGAGGTGCGCACGCCCAGGGCGCGTACGGCTTCGACGAAGAGCAGCTCGCGCACCACCAGCGTGGAGGCGCGCACCACACGCGCCACGCGCGGCGTGTAGACCAATACCAGCGCCAGCACCACGTTGCCCAGCGAGGCGCCGAGGATCGCGACCAGCGCGATCGCGAGCAGGATGTCGGGAAAGGACATCATCGCATCGATCACGCGCATCAGCGGCGCGTCGAGCCGGCGGAAGAAGCCGGCCATCAGGCCGAGGATGGTGCCCGCGATCACCGAGCCCAGCGCCGTCAACGCCGCGATGGCGAGCGAATAGCGCGCGCCGTGGACGATGCGCGAATACATGTCGCGGCCCAGTTCGTCGGTGCCCATCAGGTGCGCGGCGCTCGGCGGCTTGAGTCGGTCGAGCACGGCCGTGTCGTTGGGGTCGGCCGAGGCGAACCATGGCGCACCGAGCGCGAGCACCGCGATCACCAGCAGCACCACGGCCGAGAGCATCACGATGCGGCGGTGCATCAGCTGGCGGAGCATTCTTGGAAGTCGCATGTCAAACCTTCACCCGCGGATCAACGACGGCGTACAGCAGGTCGATCGAGAAATTGATCAGCACGTAGATCGCCGCGATCACGAGCAGCGCTCCCTGGATCACCGGGTAGTCGCGCCGGAGCACCGCGTTCACCACCAGGTTGCCGACGCCGGGCAGGCCGAACACCGTTTCTGTGACGACCGCGCCGCCGATCATCAGCGCAATGGTGAGCCCCAGCACGGTGACGATCGGCACCAGCGCATTGCGCAGCGCATGCTTGAGCACCACCGTGCTTTCCGCCAGGCCCTTGGAACGCGCCGTGCGCACATAGTCCTCGCCCAGCACGTCGAGCATCGAGGCGCGTGTGAAGCGGATGATCAGCGCCGAGTTCAAGAGCCCCAGCACCGTGGCCGGCAGCATCAGCGCATGCAGGCGTTCGGTCAGCGGCGCTCCAGGCGCGCCGTAGCCCGAAGCCGGAAACCAGCCGAGCGAGACCGCGAAGAGCTGGATCAGCACGATGCCGAGCCAGAAGCTGGGGATGCTGGCGCCCAGCATCGCGATGCCGGTGAACACCTGGTCGACCACGCGCCCGCGGAACACCGCCGAGACGATGCCGCAGGGCAGGCCGATCAGCGCCGCGATCGCCACCGCCATCAGCGCCAGCAGCGTGGTCAGCTCCGCGCGCTCCATGAGCGCCTGCGTGACCGGCCGCTGCAGAAAGATCGACTGCCCCAGGTTGCCCTGCAGCACTTCGCGCAGCCAGTAGCCGAACTGCACCGGCAGCGGCTTGTCGAGGCCATAGTCCTTCTGCACGCGCGCGATGTCGGCGGCAGTGGCCTGGTCGCCCAGCAGCACCGAGACCGGATCGCCCGAGGCGGCGCGCGTGAGGATGAAGACCAGCACCGCCACGATGGCGAGCACGACCAGCATGCCCGCGAGGCGGGAGGAGAGATAGCGGACCATGGCTGAAGCGGCAGGTGCTTACTTGATGCGGGTGTTCCAGAAGAAGGGCCAGGTGGCCGGCTGGTAGTTGTCCAGCGCCGGGCTCTTGGCCGACAGCCCGTTGAACTTGCCGACGTTCACGTACGGCACCTCGTCATAGACCACCTGCTGCACCTTGCCCCACAGCGCGCCGCGCTTGGCCGGGTCGCTCTCGACATTGAAGGCGGACAGCGCCGCCTTCTTGGCGGGCGAATCCCACCAGCCCGGCGCGCCGTCGCCGAGCTGCGGCGGCGAGAGCATCGGCTCGGGGAACTGGCCCGAGTGCGTGACGTAGATGTCCCACAGCTTCGGGTCGTTGCGGCGCTGTACCAGCGTGGCCCAGTCGACCACGTTGAGCTCGACCTTGAAGCCAGCGCGCTTGAGCTGCTCGCCCATCAGGAGCGCCATGTTGTGGTGGAAGTCGTACTGGCGGCTGGTCAGCACGCGGATCGGCTCGCCCTTGTAGCCGGCCTTGGCCGCCGCCTCCTTGGCCTTGGGCGCATTGCGCTGGTTGTACAGATCGGTGCCGCCCGTGGCGTAGAAGGGCGAGCCCTTGGGAAAGTGATTGCCTTCAGCGACGAAGAAGCGCGTGTCGCCGAAGCCGGCCGCGAGCATCTCGCCCTCGCCGAGCGCGACCTGGATCGCCTGGCGCAGCGGCTGGCTGGCGGCCACGCCTTCCTTGGTGTTGAACACCAGGTAGGGAAAGCCGAAGGATGGCGTCATGATCGGCAGCGTCTTGCCGCTGGCCTTCTCGAGCCGCGGCAAGGCCTCCACCGGCAGCAGGTCGGCAAAGTCGTACTGGCCGGCCAGCGCACCCTCGACGCGCGTGTTCGCGTTGGGCACCGGCACGAAGCGCAGTTCCTCGATGGCCGCCTCCCGCCTGCCGCCGTAGCCGCTCGCAGGCTCCTTACGCGCGCTGTACTTGTCGAAGCGCGTGAGCAGCAGGTACTGGTCGGGCCGGCGCTCCTTGAACTTGTAGGGGCCGGTGCCGACGAATTCCTTCAGCGGCTGCGCGATCGAGTCCTTGGCCATGATCGCGGCCATGCCGCTCGGCAGCGCCAGCTGGGCGAGCAGCGGCGCATACGGCGCCTTCAGCACCAGCTCGACGCCGAGCGGGCCCTTGGCCCTGAGGCTCTCGAGCTCCTTGCCCACCGCCTTGCCGCGCGGCGACTGCTCGATCCAGCGCTGCAGGCTCGCCACCACGTCTTCGGCGTTCAGTTCGCGGCCGTTGTGCAGCATCACGCCCTTGCGCAGGGTGATGGCGTAGGTCTTGCCGTCGGCCGAGATCTTCGGCATGGTTTCGGCCAGCATCGGCACCACGTTCCATTTCGCATCGAAGGTGTAGAGCGGCTCGTAGACGTGCTGCATGATCGTGCCGATCAGGTCGGCGGTGGAGGCCATCGGGTCCAGCGTCTGCGGCTCGGCCACCATGGCCAGGGTCGCGAAATTGCGCGGACCGTGGGCCTGGGCCGGCGCCACGGCGAACAGCAGGCTGACGAGGAACGCGCCGAGCAGGCTGCGCTTCGAGAAGGCGGGCGTGGGCATCTGAAACTCCTTCATGGGTCGAGGAATATGAAAAATATTTTCTCTTTGGCCGGACTTTGAAGCATCAAACATGCCAAATCACGGGTGTAAACCCTAGGTTCAATGATTTTTGCTGAAATAGAATTTCAAACCCCACTCAACCCAGGAGCTTTTTATGCCGCTCGATTACCTCGGTGCATCCCCCAAGGCCTCGGACAACCAGGTCCGCCCCTTCTCGCCGGCCGTGCGGGCGGGCGATTTCATCTACGTGTCGGGACAGGTGCCCGCCGATGCGAACGGCGAGATCGTGGTCGGCGGGATCGAGGCCCAGACCCGCCAGGTGATGGAGAACCTTAAGTCGGTGCTCGCGCTGGCCGGCGCGACGCTCGACGACGTCTGCAAGAGCACGGTGTGGCTGCAGGACGCGCGCGATTTCGGTGCCTTCAACCGCGTCTACATGGGCTACTTCGGTGCCGGCCGCCCCGCGCGCTCGACCACCGAGGCGCGCCTGATGGTCGACGCCAAGGTCGAGATCGACGTCGTCGCCTACAAGCCGAAAGCCTGACGGCGATGCGCCCGAGCCGACGCGAAGCCCTGTTGTTGTGGGCCCTCGGGCTGAGCGCCCTGCCCGCGGCGCGTGCGGCCAAGGCCGGGCCCGGCGTCGCGCCCGCCGACCCCTGGCCACGCGCGTCGCAGGTCCCCGGCGGCATCGCGCGCCTGTCGCTGGGGCCGGCTGCTGCGCGGCCCGTCGCGCTCACTGACGGCGATGTCCCGTTGCTGGTGCTGGGAGACGCCATCGAATGGACGGCGCTGGTGGGCATTCCGCTCGCGGCGGCGCCGGGCGAGGCGCACATCCGCATCGTCGCCGGGCAAGGCGCCACCGCGCGCGAACTGCGCTACACCATCGCGCCCAAGGCCTACCGGGAGCAGCGCCTGAAGGTCGCCCCCCGCACCGTGGACCTCTCGGCGGAAGACACGGCCCGCTACGAGCGCGAGCGAACGCACCTGCAGACGGTGACGGCCACCTTCAGCCACCCCGAACCGCCCGGCGAGCTGCGCATGCGGGTGCCGGTCCCGGGCCGGCGCTCGAGTTCGTTCGGGCTCCGGCGCGTCTTCAACGGCCAGGCACGCAATCCGCACAGCGGCATGGACATCGCGGCCGCCACCGGCGCGCCCGTCGGGGCACCGCTGCCCGGCCGCGTCATCGACACCGGCGACTACTTCTTCAACGGCCATACGGTCTGGCTGGACCACGGCGGCGGACTGCTCACGATGTGCTGCCATCTGAGCGCCATCGACGTGAAGCCGGGAGATCGGGTGAAGCCCGGCGAGCGCATCGGCGCTGTCGGCGCCACCGGCCGCGCGACCGGGCCGCACCTGCATTGGTCGGTGATGCTCAACCGGGCGATGGTGGACCCGGCCTTGTTCATCTAGGGCCTGTCGACAGGCCCTAACTTCGCAACTCGGCCTTGCGCTGGATGATGCGCGACACCAGGCCGTAGTCGATCGCCTCCTCCGCCGACAGCCATCGGTCGCGTTCGATGTCGGCGAGCACGGCGTCCAGCGGCTTGCCGGTCTCGCGCGCGATCGCCTGGGCGACGCGTGTGCGAGCTCGCAGGATCTCGCGCGCGTGGATGGCAATGTCGCTGGCCGGCCCGCCCGCGCCGCCGCTCGGCTGGTGAATGAGGAAGCGCGTATTGGGCAGGCAGAAGCGCCGCTCGCGCGGCACCGCCAGATAGAGATGCGTGGCGGCGCTGCCGACCCAGCCGGTGCCGATCATGTTCACCGGGGCGGAAATGAAGCGCACGATGTCGTGGATGGCATCGCCCGACTCCAGATGCCCGCCGGGCGAGCTCACCAGGATATCGATCGGTTGCTGGCTGTCGGCGTCGAGGGCGATGAGCCGGCGCGCCACGTCGGCGGCCGACTGGTCGGTGATGGCGCCGAAGATCAGCAGCGTGCGCGATTTGAAGGCCTTCTCTTCCAGGTAGGAGCTGCGCTGCTCGAGCGTGGCGGAAGGCGGGAAGTCCGGGGTTTCCATGGGTCTCCTTGCGCTGTCTTGACGAACGAAACCCCAGTGTGGTGAGCGCGCGCAGCTTTGGCAAGCTGCACCGATGCGCGCCTACTTCGCAGCCGAAGCGGCATGCGCGGCGAAGACCTCGCGCAGCGCCTGCGCGGCGTCGATCGAGCGCGGAAAGCCCGCCGTGACGGTGGTGAGGTAGACGATCTCCTTCAGCTCTTCGGGCTTGACGCCCAGCTTCAGCGCATACCCTGCATGGATCTTCAGTACCTGGATGTTGCCGGTAGCGGCGAATGCGCTGACTGCGGCCAGCTGACGCGTGCGGTCATCGAGGCCGGGGCGCGCCCACACGTCGCCGAGCGAATAGTCGACGATCGCATCCGCAAGGAAGGGAAAGTCCTGACGCATGGCGTTCAACACGGGCTGGCCGGCGCCGCCTGACAACTTGTTCATGGTCGCGTCGCCGCGGGCGCGGCGGGTGGCAGAAGGGTCCTGCGCATGGGCGATGCTGCTCACGGCAAGAAGGCCGGCGACGAAGGCCGTCAAGATGGAACGGATCATGAGATTCTCCAGGCACGGGTGGATGAATCTGCATCGTAGGAAGGGGCGCCTTCGCCGCAGTAGCCCAATGCTCTTGGGAGCTTGCCTGATCGTCCGAGCCGCGCGCTCGCGACTCGGAGGCCGCGACGTTCAGCCCGCGAGGCGTCCCGCGGTGAGCCGCAGCACGCGGTCGCAGCGCTTGGCCAGGCTCTCGTCGTGCGTGACCACGACGAAGGCCGTGCGGCGCTCGTGCGCGAGCTGCAGCATCAGAGCGAATACGCTGTCGGCCGTGTTGCGGTCGAGGTTGCCGGTGGGCTCGTCGGCCAGCACGCAGTCGGGCTGGGTCACGAGCGCGCGCGCGATGGCGACGCGCTGGCGCTCGCCGCCCGAGAGTTCCGCCGGACGGTGGTGGACACGTTCGGCCAAGCCCACCGCGGCCAGCATCAGGCTCGCGGCCCGCGTCGCGGCCTGCGGCTCGGTGCGGCGGATCTTCAGCGGCATCGCCACGTTGTCGAGCGCACTGAACTCCGGCAGCAGGTGGTGGAACTGGTAGACGAAGCCCAGGTGCGCGTTGCGCAGCCGGCCCTGCTCGGCCGCATCGACATGCGCGATGTTCTCGCCGTGCAGCTCCACGCTGCCCGCGGTGGGCGCATCGAGCCCGCCCATCAGGTGGAGCAGCGTGCTCTTGCCCGAGCCCGAGGCGCCGACGATGGCCAGCGTCTCGCCGGCGCGCACGTCGAGGTCGACGCCGTGCAGCACGGTGAGATCGATGCGGCCTTCGTGGAAGCGCTTGGTCAGGCCGCGGACCTTCAGGACGACGCCATCGGCGGCGCCCCCCCCGAAGCCGATGGCGGCCCCCTCGGGGGGCCGCGAGGACACGTCAGTGCCGGAAGCCCTCTTATTCATAGCGCAGCGCCTCCGCCGGATTGACGCGGCTGGCGCGCCAGCTCGGGTACAGCGTGGCGACGAAGGACAGCGCCAGCGAGATCAGCGCGATCGGCATGATGTCGCCGCGCTGCGGGTCGCTCGGCATCTTGCTGATCAGGTAGATGTCCTGCGGCAGGAAGCGCGCATTGAAGAGCCGCTCCAGCGCCGGCACGATGACGTCGATGTTGTAGGCGATGCCGAGGCCCAGCAGCAGGCCGCCCAGCGTGCCGATCACGCCCACCATCGCGCCCTGCACGACGAAGATGCCCATGATGCTCTTCGGGCTCGAGCCCAGCGTGCGCAGGATCGCGATGTCGGCGCGCTTGTCGGTCACCGTCATCACCAAGGTCGAGACCAGGTTGAAGGCCGCGACCGCGACGATCAGCGTGAGGATGATGAACATCATGCGTTTCTCGACCTGCACGGCCGCGAACCAGGTCTTGTTCTGGCGCGTCCAGTCGCGGATCAGGAACTCGCCGGGGAGCGTGACGGCCAGCTGGTCGGCCACTTCGCGCGCCTGGTGCAGGTCCTTGAGCTTGAGGCGCAGGCCGCTGGGCCCTTCGAGCCGGAACACCCGTGCCGCGTCCTGCTCGTGGATCATCGCCAGCGCCGAGTCGTATTCGTAGTGGCCCGAATCGAAGGTGCCGACCACGGTGAACTGCTTGAGCCGCGGCACCACGCCGGCCGGCGTGACCTGGCCGCCGGGCGCGATCAGCGTGACCTGGTCGCCCACGCGCACGAAGAGCGAGCGCGCCAGCTCGACGCCGAGCACGATGCCGAACTCGCCCGGCACCAGCCTGGCCAGCGCACCCTGCTGCGCGGTGGTGGAGATGTCGGTCACCTGCGGCTCCAGCGAGGGCTCGATGCCGCGCACCAGCGTGCCCTTCATGTCCTCGCCGCGCGCGATCAGCGCCTGCGCGGCGATGAAGGGCGCGACGCCGATCACGTTCGGGTTCTTGCGCGCCGCCGCGGCGATCGCGTCGATGTCGGCCAGCGCCTGGCCGTCGCGCGAGAAGATCTCGATGTGCGAGATGACGCCGAGCATGCGGTCGGTCACTTCCTTCTGGAAGCCGTTCATCACGGAGAGCACGATGATCAGCGCCGCCACGCCCAGCGCGATGCCGAACATCGAGACGCCGGAGATGAAAGAGATGAAGCCGTTGCGCCGCGTCGCCCGGCCCGCGCGCGTATAGCGCCAGCCGAGCTGCAGTTCGTAGGGGAGTCGCATAGGGCAACGATTGTGGCATCCCGGACAATAGGCCCATGCCTCCATCGCCTACTTCGCGCCATTTGCTGATTCCATTTGCCGGCCGCAGCTCGCCGGCCTGCCGCGAAGCACTGGCCACGCTGCGCCTGCCGAAGCTCGAAGCGCTGCTCTCGCGTCTGGCGCTGGTGCACGAAGACACGCAGGACGACAACACGCTCTCGCCGCCCCACGAACGTGCATTGGCCGCGGCGCTCCGCATCGAAGCCGCCGATGGGCAGATCCCCTGGGCGGCGCTGGAAGCGAAACAGGCCGGGCTCTCGCCTACCGGCAACGGCGACAGCTGGGGTGTCGCCACCTTGTGCCATTGGCAGGTGGGCATCGACGACGTGGTGCTGGGCGACCCGGCCGCGATCCGGATCGACGCGGCCGAATCCGACGCCCTGCTCGCAGCCGCACGCCCCTTCTTCGAGGAAGACGGGATCGCGCTGCACGGGTCGGCGGCGCCCGGCCGCTGGCTGCTGCAGGGCCACGTGTTCGACGGCCTGGCCACCGCCTCGATCGACCGCGCGATCGGCCACCCCATTTCGCAGTGGTCGCCGCTTGCCGACGGCGCCCGCTCGCTGCGCCGCCTGCAGAACGAGATGCAGATGCTGCTCTACACCGAGCGCGTGAACGACGAGCGCGCGGCGCGCGGCGTGCCGCCGATCAATTCCTTCTGGCTCAGCGGCACGGGCCGCCTTCCCTCGTCCTACGCCGACGCATGGCCCACCGTGGCCAACGCGCTGCGCGCGCCGGCCCTGCGCGACGATGCCGCCGGCTGGAGCGCCGCCTGGACCGCGCTCGACGAAGGTCCCGTGGCCGAGCTGCTGGCCGTGTGCACGGAAGGCGACGACGTGACGATCACGCTGTGCGGCGACCGCGGTGCCCGGCGCTTCGGCGTGCAGCAGCGCGGCCTGGCACGCTGGGCCAAGTCCTTGTTCCAGCGCGAGGGCGCGCCGGCCGTGCTGGAGGCGCTGTGATGAAGATCGTCGCCCGCGACATACCGCCGCGCAGCGCCTGGGCACTCGAACAGGCCGGCGTGCATCCCTTGCTGGCGCGGCTCTATGCCGCGCGCGGCGTGCAGGGCAAGGACGAGCTCGACGACGGCCTCGTGCGCCTGCTCGCCCCCGGCACGCTGCGCGGCGCGCGCGAAGCCGCGGTGCTGCTGGCCGACGCCATCCGCGACGACAAGCGCCTGTGCGTCGTGGCCGACTACGACTGCGACGGCGCCACGGCCTGCGCGGTGGCGGTGCGGGGCCTGCGCCTGCTCGGCGCGAAGCAAGTGAGCTACCTGGTGCCCGACCGCGTGATCGACGGCTACGGCCTCACGCCGCCGATCGCCGAGCGCGTGGCCGCGAGCGGCGCCGACGTGCTGATCACGGTCGACAACGGCATCGCCAGCGTCGAGGGCGTGGCCGCCGCCAAGGCGCGCGGCCTCGCGGTGCTGGTGACCGACCACCACCTGCCCGGCCCGGCGCTGCCCGCGGCCGACGTGATGGTGAACCCCAACCAGCCCGGCTGCGAATTCGAGAGCAAGAGCATTGCAGGCGTCGGCGTGATGTTCTATGTGCTGCTGGCCTTGCGCTCCGAGCTGCGCGCGCGCGCGGTGTTCGACGTCGCCACGCAGCCCAAGCTGGATGCCTTGCTGCCGCTGGTTGCGCTCGGCACCGTGGCCGACGTGGTCAGGCTCGATGCCAACAACCGCCGCCTGGTCGCACAGGGCCTGCGCCGCATCCGCGCCGGGTCGATGCCGGCCGGCGTGGCGGCGCTCTTCAAGGCCGCGGGGCGCAACGCGGCAGCGGCCACCACCTTCGACTTCGGCTTTGCGCTGGGGCCCCGCATCAACGCGGCCGGACGCCTGGCCGACATGACGCTGGGCATCGAGTGCCTGCTGACCGAGGACGCGGCGCGCGCCGACGAGCTCGCGCGCCTGCTCGACGGCATCAACCGCGAGCGGCGCGACATCGAGGGCGGCATGCGCGAGCAGGCGCTGATGCTGGCCGAGACGCTGTTCGACGAGAGCCAGGCGCCGCCCGCCGCCATCAGCGTGTTCGGCGCGGATTTCCATGAAGGCGTGGTCGGCATCGTCGCCTCGCGGCTCAAGGACCGCTTCCACCGGCCCGCCTTCGTCTTCGCGGCCAGCGCCGCCGATGGCAAGTCGCACGAACTCAAGGGCTCGGGCCGCTCGATCCCGGGCTTCCATCTGCGCGATGCGCTGGACCTCGTGGCCAAGCGGCATCCGGGCGTGCTGCTGCGCTTCGGCGGCCACGCGATGGCGGCCGGCTGTACCGTGGCCGAAGAACATTTCGAGACCTTCGAGCGCGCGCTGGCGCAAGTGGCCATGGAATGGCTCGATGCCGCTGCGCTGACGCGCCGGCTCGACACCGACGGGCCGCTCGCGCCCGAATACCTGCGCGTGGACCTGGTCGACACCTTGCATCGCGAGGTCTGGGGACAAGGCTTCGCGCCGCCCACCTTCAGCGAAGAGGTCGAGGTCATCTCGCAGCGGCTGGTCGGCGAGAAGCATCTGGCGCTCAAGCTCAAGCACCAGGGCAAGCCGGTGGACGGCATCTGGTTCGGCCGCACCGAGCCGCTGCCGCCGAAAGTGGTGATCGCCTTCCGGCTCGATGCCGACGAGTGGCAGGGTGTGCGGCGCGTGCGCTTGCTGGTGGAAGGCGCCGAAGGCTGAAGCATGCAAGCCGAGCGACCCGATGCGACGCCGGTGCCGGTCCGGCCCGCGGCCACCGTGCTCATCTGCCGCGACAGCGCCGCCGGGCCCGAGGTGCTGATGATCCAGCGCCACGCGCTGTCGGACGCGCACGGCGGCTCCTACGTCTTTCCCGGCGGCAAGGTAGATCCGGCAGATGCTCGGCTCGACATCGACGCCCACCTTGATCAGCCGCCAGAGCGCCTGCACGCGCTGCTGTGCGAGGAGGACATCGACACCGCGACGGCCGCGGCCATCCACGTCGGCGCCGTGCGCGAGGTGTTCGAGGAATGCGGCCTGCTGTTCGCCCGCGAAGCCGGCGGCGAAATTCTTCGGCAGGCCGCGACGCTGGCGGCGGGCGGCGTTTCGTTCAACGACATGCTCGGCCGGCTCGCCGTTCGGCTGGACACGCGCGCGCTGCGCCCTTGGTCGCGCTGGATCACGCCGCTGCTGTCGCTGTCGTCGCCCGGCAAGCGCTTCGACACGCGCTTCTTCATCGCCCGCGCGCCCGCCGGACAGGATGCGCTCCATGACGCGCACGAAGCGGTGCACAGCGCCTGGCTGCGGCCGCGCGCGGCGCTGGAGAGCTACTGGCGCGGCGACATCGTCCTGGCCGCGCCGCAGATCATGAGCCTCGCCCACCTGGGCCGTTTCGAAAGCGTCGATGCGATGCTGGCCGAGGCCGACAGCCGCCCGCCCTGTCTCGTGCGTCCGCACACCTTCGAGTTCGAGGGCACGCGCGCCACCGCCTACCCCGGCGACGAACGCCATCCGGAGCGCGCTCGCGTCATGCCAGGCCCGCTGCGCCTGGTGATGCGCGGCAAGCGGCTCGA
The DNA here is from genome assembly GCF_057656935.1 of Variovorax sp. Soil_C_33. Taxonomy (NCBI): domain Bacteria; kingdom Pseudomonadati; phylum Pseudomonadota; class Betaproteobacteria; order Burkholderiales; family Comamonadaceae; genus Variovorax; species Variovorax sp. Soil_C_33. Next base: position 96,076 of record NZ_JBDGJK010000013.1, on the reverse strand, counting down.
GCCGCCCGACGGCTTCGAGGGACTCTGGCGTTGAGAATCGGGTGATGGAAATTCTCACCCTGACGGCCCTGATCCTCTTCGGCGCCTATTTGATCAAGACCCGCGAGCAGAAACGGCGCGTCGCCCTCCTGGCCAGCCACCTCGGCAACTACCAGATCGAGCATCTGATGGAGAATCTGACCGAGGGCTACCTGCGCTGCCTAGGCGAAAACGATCCCGAGCGCCGCGACCAGATCTGGAGCCTGCTCGCCACCAGCGAGCAAACGCTTGCCGCCCAGTTCACGCGCTTCGCCGCGAAGTTCTCGAAGGTCGGCGAGGCCGATGCGCGCGTGAGCAAGTTCCCGATCGCGCTGCCCTTTGCGCAGACGCTGTTTCCCGGCAGCAGCTTTGACATGCGCGAGGCGCTGGCGATCCATGCGCGCGGCATCGCCGACGCGGTGGCGAACAGCGCCCAGCGCACGCCCAAGAGCAAGGCCTTCACGCTGTCGGCGGAGCTCTTCCTCATGCAGCACACCTGCCACTGGTTCTGCAGGTCGAAGGCAGTCGCCTCGGCACGGCTGCTGGCGCGCCACAAGACCTCCTACGCGCAGGTGCTCGATGCGGTGGCGCCGGCGACGCGGCGCACCTACCAGGCGCTGGTCGGCGACTGACCCGTCCTAGCGGCTGAACTCGCGGTTCAGCCCGATCGCCACACTGCGCACGCCCTCGGGCCCGGTGCGCGCCGCACTCACGTCGATGCTGATCAAGGGCGTCAGGCTGAAGCGCGCGCCGACGCGCGAAGTCCAGAGCCCGAAGGCACGGTTGCGCTCGGCGATCAGGGACACGGCGTCGTTCAGCGCCCATTCGCCGGCCAGTCCGCCGCGGCCGCTGCGCGCGCCGGTGCCGGGCGCCCAGTCGGCGCCCAGGTTGGCATGGACCTGCAGGCTGTCGGTCGCGCGCCAGGTCAGGGGAAGGACGAACTGTCCGCCGGCGCGGCCGCCGCGGCGCGGCAGCTCGAAAGTCGCGCCCATCGAGACGGCAGCGCTCCACTGCGCATCGGGGCCCTGCCCGAGAAAGGTCCACTTGAGCTGAGGCCCCAGGCTGTGCCTGCGCTCACCCGCCACCGCGATGCGGTCGATATTGAGGCCCAGCTCGACCGGGCCAACGCGGCAAGCCGGGCCCAGATGCCACAGCGTGGTCTGCTGGCCGCGGGTGCGCGTGCCCCACAGCTCGTACTGGCACTGGCCCGGATCGAGCGTGCCCGCATCGTCGACGTCGAAATGGCCGCCGGCCTGCACGGAGGCTGCAGCCAGCCACAGCGGCGTCATCGCGATGCGTCGGATCATGGCCGCGGATTCTAGGAGCGGCCGGTGTCCTTCAGATTTCGAACTGCGGCTGCAGCTCGCGAATGCGTTTCATCGCCACGCCGGCGGCCGCGGTGCGGGTTTCGACACCCAGCTTCACGTACACGCGCTCCAGGTGCTTCTTGGCGGTGGCGGGGCTCGCGCCGAGGATCTCGCCGATGTCCCTGTTGGTCTTGCCCTTGACCACCCAGTACAGCACCTCGGCCTCGCGCGCGGTGAGCTTCAGGCAGAGGCTCATGGCCTCGATCACCGCGGTGCCGGAGACCTCGCGCATGATGATCAGCCAATCGTCGCCCTCCTCGTCGTGCCCGGTCTGCTGGTGCAGGCGCAGGTTGAGCGAGGCGGCGCCCTGTGCGATCGAGAGCACGGGCGGCTCGACCTGGCGCTGCAGCGCGTCGGGCAGGTGCTGGCGCAGCCATTCGAGCACCACCGGGGGCGTGGCCGGCGCGGCCGTGGCGCAATAGCGCTGCAGCAGGTCGCGCGCCAGCGCGGTCTGCCAGACGAGCCGGCCCTCGGGCATGCGCACGGTGAAGCTCGCATAGCCGAAGGCGTCGAGCGCATTGCGCGCCTGGCCGGCCTGCTGCGCCGCCTGCCGCGCGGCGCGCGCGCCCTGCAGGTGCACGTTCATGCGCGCCAGCACTTCCTTGGGCTTGATCGGCTTGGTGACGTAGTCGACGCCGCCGGCCTCCAGCGCGGCGACCAGGTGTTCGGTCTCGGTGAGGCCCGTCATGAAGACGATCGGGATGTGGGCGGTCGCCGCATCGGCCTTGAGGCGGCGCGCGACCTCGAAGCCGTCGATGCCCGGCATCATCGCGTCGAGCAGCACGATGTCGGGGCGCGCCTGGGCCGCGCGCTGCAGGGCCTGCTCGCCGCTGGTCGCGACCAGCACCGCATAGCCGGATTCGTCGAGCGCATCGTGCAGCACCGCGAGGTTGTCGGGCACGTCGTCGACGATCAGCACCAGATCGCCGGTGCCCGCGTGCTCGCGCAGGCTGTGCACGAGGGGGCGCGTGAGTTCGCTGCTCATGGCGTACCCGCCGCTGCAATCAAGGCAAGGCTGATCGCGTCGAACTGGAACTGCCGTGCCAGCGCGCGCTGCGCGGCGGTCCAGCCCGCGCATTCCGGCTGGGCCGCGTCGATGGCATCGAGCTGGTTCATGATGCCGCGAAAGTAGCCCAGGCCGACGGCCTCTTCGAGTGCACGCAGGCTGGCCGCATCGGGCAGCACGGCCGCCTGCTGCGCGGGCGCCGGCAGCGGCGCCGCGGCCTTGTCGGTCCAGCGCAGCGCGAGCCGGCGCTCGAGCCAGTCGAGCAGCTCGCTGTGGCGCACCGGCTTGACGAAGAAGTCCTCGGGCGCGATGCCGACGTCGTTGTCCAGCCGCTTGTCGAAGGCGTTGGCCGAGACGATCGCGACCGCCGCCCCGGCAAGGCCGAGCGCGCGCGAGCGGCGAATGGTTTCCCAGCCGTCGATGCCCGGCATCGCGAGGTCGACGAACATCGCATCGGGGTGCCAGCCGGCGGCGATCAGGTCCAGCGCATCGTGGCCGCTGGCCGCCGTGCGCAGCTCGAAGCCCAGCGGCGCGAGCACATGCACGAGCAGGTCGCGATCGGCCTCTTCGTTGTCGACCACCAGCAGGCGGCGGCGCGGGCCTTCGTAGCCGCGCCGCAGCCGGGGCGCGGCCGCGGTCGTGCGCCGGCCGCCGGTGGCCGGCGCCTCGTGCACGCGCGGCAGGAACAGCCGCACCCGGAACACCGAGCCGGCGCCGGGCGCGCTCTGCACGTGCATCTCGCCGCCCATCAGGTCGATCAGCATCTTCGCGATGGTGAGGCCCAGGCCCGCGCCGGGCGCGGATGGGCCGGCGCTCGTGCCGCGCGCGAAGGGCTCGAAGATGCGGCTCAGTTCCTCGGCCGACATGCCGGGCCCGGTGTCCTCGACCTCGATCGCCGCGAACTCGCGCGCATAGCGCAGGCGCAGCGTGACCTGCCCGCCGGCGGTGAACTTGATCGCATTGCCCAGCAGGTTGATGAGGATCTGCCGCACGCGCCGCTCGTCGGCGCGCACCAGCTCGGGCAACTCGCCGGCGGGCTCGAAGCAAAAGGCCAGGCCCTTCTCGGCCGCCTGCAGCTCGAACATGTCGGCCAGCTCGCTCATGAGCTCGGCGAACTGCATGGGCTTGGCATGGAGCGTCAGCTTGCCGGCCTCGATGTGGGCGATGTCGAGCGTGCCCTCGATCAGCGACAGCAGGTGCTCGCCGCCGCGCTTGATGACCGCCACCGCCTGCTGCCGGTGCGGCGGCACGGCCGCATCCTCGCCCATCAGCTGCGCATAGCCCAGGATGCTGTTGAGCGGCGTGCGCAGCTCATGGCTGATGGCGCTGATGTAGCGGCTCTTGGCCTGGTTGGCCTGGTCGGCCTGTTCGCGCGCCTGCTCGGCCGTCTGCTTGGCGGCCTGCAAGGCGCGGTCGGTCTCGCGGTGCAGCTCGATCTCGCGCACCAGCAGGTGGGTCTGACGGTTCGATTCTTCCTGCGCCACTTTGCGGCTCTGGTGCGCGAGCACGAGCCACCAGGCGACGATGCCGGCAATCAGGAGCAGCGCCATGTAGGCCTTGAGAAAGCCCGAGCGCAGGTGCGCGGGCTGCACCGCTTCGGCCAATGCTCCTTCGCCCAGGCCGCGCAGTTCCTGCTGGTAGAGCACGCCGAAGACCGCGGCCAGGAGCGGCACCACGATCAGCATCAGGAGCAGGAAGTGGCCGAGCCCGGTGTCGAGGTAGGGCCAGACGCGGCGCGGCAGCAGCCAGCGCAGCGCGCCCGACCATTGCGCCGACAGGCTCGCCTGCGGCTTGCAGAGATCGCCGCAGCGCGCGTCGAGCGTGCAGCACAGCGAGCAGATCGCGCCCTGGTAGGCCGGGCAGTGCGCCATGTCCGGGCCTTCGTATTCGCGCTCGCAGATCACGCAGCGCTGCGTCCTCAAGCGCCGGTAGCTGCCGGCCTCCGATTCGACGCGCGCCCAGCGCACGGCCGCGCGGCCGGTGGCCGGTGCGAAAGGTGCCGAGCAGCAGTCGTCGGAAACCCGCGCGATGTAGTACTTGCCGCGCGTCGCCCAGGCGATCAGCGGCGCCGCGACGAAGGCCGTGCCCAGCGCGATCAGCGCCGAGAAGGCCTGCGCCATCGGCCCGAACACGCCCAGGTGCGCGGTGATCGACAGGGCCGAGGCCAGTGCCATCGCGCCGACGCCGACCGGATTGATGTCCCACAGGTGCGCGCGCTTGAACTCGATCCCGGGCGGCGAGAGGCCCAGCGGCTTGTTGACGACCAGATCCGCCACCACCGCCATCATCCATGCGATCGCGATGTTGGCGTAGAGGCCGAGCACGTCGCCCAGCGCCTCGAACACGTTCATCTCCATCAGCATGAAGGCGATCAGCGCATTGAACACCACCCACACCACCCGCCCCGGATGGCTGTGCGTGACGCGCGAGAAGAAATTGCTCCAGGCGAGCGAGCCTGCATAGGCGTTGGTGACGTTGATCTTGAGCTGCGAGATCACGACGAACAGCGCCGTCGCGGCCACCGCCCAGCCGTATTTGGGGAACACGTACTCGTAGGCCGCCAGGTACATCTGATTGGGGTCGACCGCACGCTCGGGCGGCACCATGTGGCCAATGGCGAGGTAGGCGAGCAGCGCGCCGCCCAGCATCTTGAGCACGCCCAGCACCACCCAGCCCGGCCCGCCCACGAGCACGCCGGCCCACCAGCGGCCGCGGTTGGCGGCTGTGCGGACCGGCATGAAGCGCAGGTAGTCGGCCTGCTCGCCCATCTGCGTGATCAACGCGATGCCGACGGTGAGCGCGGCACCGAACAGGTGCATATCGAAACCGATGGCGCCGGGCTTGATGCCGTTGTAGTGCACGATGCCTTCGAACGCACCAGGATCGCGCACCAGCACATAGCCAAAGGGCACCACCAGCATCACGAGCCAGATCGGCTGGGTCCAGACCTGCAGCCGGCTGATGGCCGAGATGCCGTGCGTGACCAGCGGAATCACCACCAGCGCGCAGACCAGGTAGCCCCACACCACGGGGATGCCGAGGGCGAGCTCGAGCGCATAGGCCATCACCGCCGCCTCGAGGGCGAAGAAGATGAAGGTGAAGGAGGCGTAGATCAGCGAGGTCAGCGTGGAGCCGATGTAGCCGAAGCCGGCGCCGCGCGTGAGCAGGTCCATGTCGACGCCGTAGCGCGCCGCGTAGACGCTGATCGGCAGGCCGGCCAGGAAGATGATCAGCCCGGTGACCAGGATGGCCCAGGCCGCGTTGATGAAGCCGTACTGCACCAGCAGCGTGGCGCCGACCGCCTCCAGGATCAGGAAGGAGGCCGCGCCGCCGAAGGCCGTGCTCGCCACGCGCCACTCCGACATGCGGCGGAAGCGCTGGGGCGTGTAGCGCAGGGCGTAGTCCTCCAGCGTTTCGCGCGCCACCCAGCTGTTGTAGTCGCGCCGGACCTTGACGATGCGCTGCGGTGCATCGTCGCTCGGGAGCGGGGGAACGGCGGTAGAGTCCACGGGTTCAAAGTGCAGCTTTCATGCCATCGCAACAGGCCGGCGCCGGGCCGCCCCAAGGCGGCCTGAGGCCTCCTCGGGGGGCAGCGAGTACACGCAGTGAAGGAGCGTGGGGGCCATGACGACGGCACGAGTGTTGCAATATTGCTGCCCATGGAACTGACACCGCGAGAAAAAGACAAGTTGCTGATCTTCACGGCCGCCCTGCTGGCCGAACGGCGCCGCGCACGCGGGCTGAAGCTCAACTACCCCGAGGCCGTGGCGCTGATCTCGGCCGCCGTGATGGAGGGTGCGCGCGACGGCAAGAGCGTTGCCGCCCTGATGAGCGAGGGCCGCAGCGTCCTGTCGCGCGCGGACGTGATGGACGGGGTGGCCGAGATGATCCCGGACATCCAGGTCGAGGCCACCTTTCCGGACGGCACCAAGCTCGTGACCGTGCACCAACCCATCGTTTGAAAAACCAACCGTCACCACCATGCGCCTTCTTCGCCAAGCCCCTCTGCTCCTGATCGCGGCACTGCCGCTGGCCGCGGCCGCCCACACCGGCGCCGATGCCGGCCTGCACCACGGATTCCTGTCCGGCTTCCTGCATCCGCTGACGGGGGTTGACCACCTGGCCGCGATGGTGGCGGTCGGCCTGTGGAGCGCACTCACGGCACGCCGTGCCTGGCCCGATCTTCTGTGGGCGCCTCTGGGCTTTGCACTGATGCTGCTGGCCGGCGCATTGCTTGGCCTGGCGGGCGTGCAGCTGCCGGCGGTGGAGCCGATGATCGCCGCCTCGCTGCTGGCGCTGGGCCTGCTGGTTCTCACGCAGCGTCGCCTGCCGGCGCTGGCCGCGGCAGCGCTCGTCGGCGTATTCGCTGTCTTCCACGGCGTGGCACACGGGCAGGAACTGCACAGCGAATCCGGCGCCGCGCTCACGCTGGCCGGCATGCTCATCGCCACCGGACTTCTTCATGCGGTCGGCATTGCGATCGGCTGGTCGCTGCGCCATGCCAACCGCTGGGTGCCGCGCGTTGCGGGCGCAGCGGTCGCGATCTTCGGCGTCGCCCTGCTGGGCGGACTCGCATGACGCCCGGCGAACTCATCACCGACGAGGGCGACCACGTTCTCAACCCCGGCCGCCGCGCGGTCACGCTGGTGGTGCAGAACACCGCCGACCGGCCGATCCAGGTCGGCTCGCACTACCACTTCGCCGAGACCAACGGCGCCCTGGGCTTCGACCGCGAGGCCGCGCGCGGCATGCGCCTGAACATCGCCTCGGGCACTGCGGTGCGCTTCGAGCCGGGCCAGCAGCGCACGGTCGAGCTGGTCGATTTCGCCGGCGACCGCGTGGTCTACGGTTTCCGCGGACTGGTGCAAGGAAAGCTCTGAACATGGCAACCATCGGCCGGCGTGCCTACGCCGAAATCTTCGGCCCCACCGTGGGCGACCGCGTGCGCCTGGCCGACACCGACCTGGTGATCGAGGTGGAAGAGGACTACACCCTGCGCGCCGGCGGATACGGTGAAGAAGTCAAGTTCGGCGGCGGCAAGACCATCCGCGACGGCATGGCGCAATCGCAGCGCACGCGCGCCGAAGGCACGGTCGACACGGTGATGACCAACGCGCTGATCCTCGACCACTGGGGCATCGTCAAGGCCGACATCGGCCTGAAGGGCGGGCGCATCGTCGCGATCGGCAAGGCCGGCAATCCGGACGTGCAGCCGGGCGTGGACATCGTCATCGGCCCGGGCACCGAGGTCATCAGCTGCGAGGGCAACATCGTCACCGCCGGCGGCATCGACAGCCACATCCACTTCATTTGCCCGCAGCAGATCGAGGAAGCGCTGGCCTCGGGCGTCACCACCATGCTCGGCGGCGGCACCGGCCCCGCGACCGGCACCTTCGCGACCACCGCGACGCCCGGGCCCTGGCACATCGAGCGCATGCTGCAGGCGGCCGATGCCTTCCCGATGAACCTCGGCTTCCTCGGCAAGGGCAACGCGAGCCTGCCGGCCGCGCTGCACGAGCAGATCGATGCCGGCGTGATCGGGCTCAAGCTGCATGAAGACTGGGGCACCACGCCGGCCGCGATCAGCAACTGCCTCGACGTGGCCGACGCCACCGACACGCAGGTCGCGATCCACAGCGACACGCTGAACGAATCGGGCTTCGTCGAGAACACCATCGCGGCGGTGGGCGGCCGCGCGATCTGCGCCTTCCACACCGAAGGCGCCGGCGGCGGCCATGCACCCGACATCCTGCGCGTGGTGGGCGAGCCGAACTTCCTGCCCTCCTCCACCAATCCGACCATGCCCTACACCGTGAACACACTCGACGAACACGTCGACATGTTGATGGTGTGCCACCATCTCGATGCCGGCATCCCAGAGGACCTGGCTTTCGCCGAAAGCCGCATCCGCAAGGAGACCATCGCGGCCGAGGACATCCTGCACGACCTCGGCGCGATCAGCATGTTCAGCTCCGACAGCCAGGCCATGGGCCGGGTCGGCGAAGTCGTCATCCGCTGCTGGCAGACGGCGCACAAGATGAAGGGCCAGCGCGGCAAGCTGCCGGAAGACGGCGCGCGCAACGACAACTTCCGAGCCAGGCGCTACGTCGCCAAGTACACGATCAACCCCGCCATCGCCCACGGGATCGCGCACGAGGTGGGCAGCATCGAGGTCGGCAAGTGGGCCGACCTGGTGGTGTGGAAGCCGGCCTTCTTCGGCGTCAAGCCCTTCACCATCATCAAGGGCGGCACCATCGCGATGGCCGCGATGGGCGATCCCAACGCCTCCATTCCGACGCCGCAGCCGGTGCACTACCGCCCGATGTTCGGCGCCTTCGGCGGCTCGCTGGCGAAGAGCTCGCTGACATTCGTCTCGCAGGCCGGCCTGGCCGCCGGCGTCGGCGAGCGCTACGGGCTTGCCAAGACCCTGAGCGCGGTGAAGAACATCCGCGGCATCCGCAAGCAGCACATGGTGCACAACGCCTACACGCCGAAGATGGAGATCGATGCGCAGACCTATGCGGTGCGGGCCGACGGGCAGTTGCTCACCTGCGATCCGGCGGTTTCGCTGCCGATGACGCAGCGGTACTTTTTGTTCTAGCTCGGGTCCTGCGTGTCGCTCTTGGCTAGCGCGCGCAATACGCCCCAGCGCTCGCGCATGATCTCTCGGCCGATCTTCATCTGCTCCTCGAACTCGTCAGCTGAAGTCGACAATGAAAAGCCATTGGCGTTTTCGGTAAGCAACACCCTGTCGCCGGCTTTCCAGTTCAGCCGCACGAGCAATTCCTCAGGCAGGATCAAGCCCACCGAGTCTGCACCGACTTGAGTCAACTGCAGAATAGTCATCGTCGTACAGCCGCTGTTAGGGTTCGCCATTATCGAATGGCCGCAGCACACACTCCACATTGATCCCCATGCTCACAGCCAACAAACTCATGCCCCAGGGCGGCGGGCTCGCGCCCGTGTTGCGGAAGCGCGCCGCCACCGTCGAACTCGACTGGGACGTGCGCCAGAAGAGCCGCTTCGACGCCACCGATTCGCAGGGCCGCCAGATCGGCGTGTTCCTGCCGCGCGGCACGGCGGTGCGCGGCGGCGACGTGCTGGTGGCCGAAGACGGGTCGCTGATCAAGGTGATCGCCTCGGCGCAGCCGGTGCTGGTCATCACGCATTGCAGCCAGCACGGCACGCCTTTCGACCTGATGCGTGCGGCCTACCACCTGGGCAACCGGCATGTGCCGATCGAGCTCCAGCCCGATCACCTGAAGATCGAACCCGACCATGTGCTCGCCGGCATGCTGCGCGCGATGCACCTGATCGTGCGCGAAGCCGAGGCCGCCTTCGAGCCCGAAGGCGGCGCCTATGGCGCGCAGGGCAGCGGTCACGGACATTCGCACGGCGCGGCGCCCGTGGGACCGGTGCTGCATCCCGACGCCTACGCGGGGTCGCACGACCACGACCACGGCCACGGCCACGATCATTCGCACGGCCACTCGCACTGATGGACGACGCGCCGGGCGCCCTGCCCGCTAGCAGCCTGCTGCAGCTGATCTGGCTGGCCTCGCCGGCGCTGCCCGTCGGCGGCTTCTCCTATTCGGAAGGCCTGGAAGCGGGCATCGAATGGGCCGGCCTCGCCACCGAAGAGGCGGCCTCCGACTGGCTGGCCGACCAGCTCCACCTGAGCCTGGCGCGTGCCGACCTCGCCGTCGTGGCGCAGGCCATCCCCGCTTGGCGCAACGGCGACGCGGCACGCGTCCGCGCGCTCAACGACTGGGTGTTCCAGACCCGCGAATCCGCCGAGTTCCTGCTGCAGACCGAGCAGATGGGCCGCTCCTTCGTCGAATGGCTCAAGCTGCACCATGCCGATACTGCGAGCGTCTTCGATGGTCTGCCCGCAAGCTATCCCGTCGCCTTCGCCTTCGCCGCCAGCCGCACCGCAGCGCCGGTGCGCGACGCCTGCCTGGCCTTCGCCTTCGGCTGGGCCGAGAACATGGTGGCGGCGGCGGTCAAGGCCGTGCCCTTGGGCCAGAGCGCCGGCCAGCGCATGCTGGGCCGGCTGGCCGCAGAAATTCCCACAGCGGTCGAGAGTGCGCTCACACTGGAAGATGATGAACGCCAGGCCTTTTCCCCCATGCTCGCCGTGCTGTCGGCGCGCCATGAAACCCAGTACTCGCGCCTCTTTAGAAGCTAGAAGCTGAACCACCATGTCCTCCGCCCTGCACCACATCCCCCATCGCACCAAGAGACTGCCGCCGTTGCGCGTGGGCATCGGCGGACCGGTCGGCTCCGGCAAGACCACGCTGCTCGAGATGCTGTGCAAGGCGATGCGCGACAAGTACGACCTGATCGCCATCACCAACGACATCTACACCAAGGAAGACCAGCGCCTGCTGACGGTGGCCGGCGCGCTGCCGGCCGAGCGCATCATGGGCGTGGAGACCGGCGGCTGCCCGCACACCGCGATCCGCGAGGACGCCTCGATCAACCTCGAGGCCATCGACCGCATGCTGGGCGAGTTCCCCGATGCCGACGTCGTCTTCGTCGAGAGCGGCGGCGACAACCTGGCCGCCACCTTCAGCCCCGAGCTCAGCGACCTCACGATCTACGTGATCGACGTTGCGGCCGGCGAGAAGATCCCGCGCAAGGGCGGCCCGGGCATCACCAAGAGCGACCTGTTCGTGATCAACAAGACCGACCTCGCGCCCTACGTCGGCGCCGACCTCGGCGTGATGGAGGCCGACACCAGGCGCATGCGCAAGCAGCGGCCTTTCGTGATGACCAACCTCAAGACCCACGCCGGTCTGGCCGATGTCGTGGCCTTCATCGAAGAGCGGGGCATGCTTGTCGAGCACTGAGCGCGCCAGGGCCAAGGGACTTCCGGCCCCATTTGTCGAAGCGATTCGAGAAATGCTTCACATCTTCGGGACGTCATAGAGCTTCGGGCTTATTTCTTGCTGAGCCCGGAAATCCGATACTTCCGTAACGAATACGAAAGTTCCCATGACCTCCGAAGCCACTTTCCATCCCGCGACCGGCAGCGTCCAGTTCGCGATCTACCCCGACGGGTACGACGGCGCACGCATCATTGCCCGGATCGACGAAGAGGCGCTGCACGCCCGCTTCCATGCACCGGAGGGCGACACCGAACTGGTGCGCGCCTACGCGGAGAACGCCGACTCCATCGATGCGCTGGCGACCGCGCGCTACCGAGAGAACCCGATGGCCGCCATCTGCCTGCACAGCACGGACTTCCAGGCCAGCGGCCTTTGACAGCCAGCGGCCTTTGACAGGAAGGCGGCTCAAGCCCTCGCCGGTGGAAAATCCGGCCATGCCCCAGCACATCGGAATCGTCGGCTGCTCCGCCGAAGGCGCGGCGCTTTGCTACAAGACCATTTGCGCCGAAGGCGCGCAGTTCCTGGGCCCGCACGCCCATCCCGAGGTCTCGATGCACACGCCCTCGCTCGCCGAGTACGTCGAGTGCCTGGACCGCAGCGACCTGCAGGGCGTGGGCGAACTGATGCTCGCTTCGGCGCACAAGCTCGCGAAGACCGGCGCCGATTTCCTGGTCTGCCCCGACAACACCATCCACCAGGCGCTGCCGCTCATCGAAGCTCGCTCACCACTGCCCTGGCTGCACATCGCCGAAGTGGTTGCTGCGGAAGCGGTCGAACGCGGCTTCCGCCGGCTCGGCCTGACCGGCACGCGCTGGCTGGTCGACAGCGAGGTCTATCCCGAAAAGCTGGCGGCGCGCGGCCTGGTCTGCATGCGGCCGAACGATGCCGAACGCGACGACATCCAGCGCATCATCATGGACGAGCTGGTCTACGGCGTGTTCAAGCCCGAGGCGGTGTCCCGCTTCCAGCAGGTCATCGGGCGCATGAAGGACGAGGGCTGCGATGCCGCCATCCTCGGCTGCACCGAGATTCCGTTGATCATCGACGACACGAATTCACCGCTGCCGCTGCTCGACTCCACGCGCCTTCTGGCGCGGGCCGCGCTGCGGCGGGCGGTGCAGGCCTAGGGCCCCTCGATCGCGAGCTCCACCACCACGCGGCTGGCCGCGACCTGGTCGCCGGTCTTCACGTGCAATGCCGTCACCCGGCCCGACGACGGCGCCGCGTGCACGTGCTCCATCTTCATGGCTTCCAGCGTCACCATGGGCTGGCCGGCCTCGACGGTGTCGCCGACGGCCACCATCACCGCGACCACGCGGCCGTTCATCGATGCGCGCAGCTTGCCGTCGCCGCCCGCGTCGCCGGCCTTGAGCGCGGTTGCGCGCGTGTGGTCTTCGACGCGCAATTGCCGGCCGCGGTAGTGAAGCAGCAGCAAGCTGCCGTCGCGATGGCAGGCCGCGCGTTCGGCCAGGCCGTTGCAGGCGAAGCGCACCGAGGCCGGAGACCGTTCGATCCGATCGATCTCGAAGACGCCTTCGTCGATGCGCACGCTGAACCGATCGGGATGCGCACGCACCACGCCGGCGTGGAGCATCCGGCCGTCGAGCATGAAGCGCAGCGAGATCGGCAGCGCATGCGCCATGCGACGGCCTTGAGGCGAGCGGTCGCCGCTGTCGCAGAGCAGCACGGCCGCAAGCGCGGCGGCACGGTCCTGCGTGGCGCTGTCCGGTGCGAGCAGTTCTTCCTGGTGCTGCTCGATGAAGGCGGTGCTCGCCCCGCCGGCCGCGAACACCGGGTGCGCGAGGCAGCGCTGCAGGAAGAGCTGGTTGGTCGTCACGCCCAGCGCCACCGCATCCTCGAGGCCGCCCATCAGCTTGCGGCGCGCCTCCTCGCGCGTGCGCCCGTGCGCGACGAGCTTGGCGATCATCGAGTCGTAGAAGGGCGGGATCTCGGCGCCCGAACGCAGTGCATCCTCGACGCGCAGCTGCGCCGGCATCTGCCACAGCGCCATGGTGCCGCTCTGCGGCATGAAGCCCTGCGCGGCGTCCTCGGCGCAGAGGCGGACTTCGATCGCATGGCCGTCGAAGCGCACCTCCTCCTGCGCTACGGCCAAGGTCTCGCCGGCCGCGACGCGCAGCTGCAGTTCCACCAGGTCGAGCCCGGTGATCGCCTCGGTGACCGGATGCTCCACCTGCAGCCGCGTGTTCATCTCCATGAAGTAGTAGTTGCCCTCGCGGTCGAGCAGGAATTCGAGGGTGCCCGCGCCCTCGTAGCCGATGGCCTTCGCCGCCGCGACAGCGGTCGCGCCCATGCGCTCGCGCAGCGCAGCGCTCACCGCCGGCGAGGGCGCCTCCTCGATGATCTTCTGGTGGCGGCGCTGCACCGAGCAGTCGCGCTCGCCGAGGTGGATCGCATGGCCGTGGCGGTCGGCGAAGACCTGGATTTCGATGTGGCGCGGCGCGACGATCGCGCGCTCGAGAATGAGCTCCGGATTGCCGAAGGCGCCCTCGGCTTCGGAGCGCGCACTCTGCAGCAATTCTGGAAATTCCTTCGCCGAGGGCGCCAGCCGCATGCCGCGCCCGCCGCCGCCGGCCGCGGCCTTGATCATCACTGGGAAGCCGATGCGCTCGGCTTCCGCGGCGAAACGCGCATCGCTCTGGTCGCTGCCCTGGTAGCCGGGAACGCAGGGCACCCCAGCGGCCTGCATCAGCGTCTTGGCGCCGGCCTTGTGGCCCATCGCGGCGATCGCCTCGGGCGAAGGGCCGATGAACACCAGGCCGGCCTCCTTGCAGGCCCGAGCGAAGGCTTCGTTCTCGGCCAGGAAGCCGTAGCCTGGATGCACCGCGTCCGCGCCGCTCAGGCGTGCGGCCTCGACGAGGGCCGGAATGCACAGGTACGACTGCGACGGCAAGGGCTCGCCGATGCAGACCGCCTGGTCGCCCTCCTGCACATGGCGTGCACCGGCATCGGCGGTGGAATACACGGCCACCGTGCGATAGCCGAGGGCGCGCGCGCTGCGCATGACGCGCAGCGCGATCTCGCCGCGGTTGGCGATGAGGATCTTGCGAAACGGTGTGGACTGCATGGCCATGACTCAAGGGCGGGCCACGGAGAACTGCATCGGCTGCGGTCGGCGCAGCTCGGCATCGCGGCAGATCGAGAGCACCTGCGCGATCACGGCGCGCGTGTCGCGCGGATCGATCACGCCATCGTCGAGCAGGCGCGCGCTGGTGGTGAACACGCTGGTCTGGCTCTCGAAGCGCTCGATGATGCGGCGCTCGAGCTCGTCGAGCTTGGCCTGGTCCACCGCGCCTTTGCGCTTCATCGCGGCCTCTGTGACCATGACCATGGTGCCGGCCGCCTGCTCGGCGCCCATCACCGCCGTCCTGGCGTTGGGCCACGAGAAGCAGAAGCGCGGATGGAAGCCGCGCCCGCACATGCCGTAGTTGCCCGCGCCGTAGGAGGCGCCGCAGTAGAGCGTGATCTGCGGCACCGTCGCGTTGGTCACGGCCTGGATCATCTTGGAGCCATGCTTGATCATGCCGGCCTCTTCGTGCGCCTTGCCGACCATGTAGCCGGTCGTGTTGTTGAGGTAGAGGATCGGCGTCCGTGCCTGGCAGCAGGCCTGGATGAAATGGGTCGCCTTGTTGGCGCCAGCGCTGTCGATCGGTCCGTTGTTGGTGACGACGCCGAGCGGCAGCCCCTCGATCTTGATATGGCCGACCACGGTGGCACTGCCGTAGTCCTCGCCGAAGGGCAGGAAGTCGGAGTCGTCGGCGATGCGCGCGATCACCTGCCGCATGTCGACCGGGCGCTTGGGGTCCATGGGCATGATGCCCAGCAGCTCCTCGGCGTCGTGGCGCGGCGGCTTGAAGCGGCGCGGCGGCGCGGCCGGCAGATCGCGGTTCCAGTCGATGTGGGCGAGGATCTCGCGCGCGATGCGGATCGCGTCGCGGTCGTCTTCGGCCAGGTAGTCGCCGAGGCCCGAGATCGAGGTGTGCATGAGGGCGCCGCCCAGTTCTTCTTCGGTCGCGATCTCGCCGGTCGCGGCCTTCAGCAGCGGCGGCCCGGCGAGAAAGGCGCGCGAGCGGCCCCGCACCATCACGATGTAGTCCGAAAGGCCCGTCTGGTAGGCGCCGCCGGCGGTGGAGGAGCCGTGCGTCACCGTGATCACCGGCAGGCCGGCCGCCGACATGCGCGCGAGATTGCGGAACAGGCTGCCGCCCTTGATGAACTCCTCGACCTTGTAGGTGAGCAGGTTGGCGCCGGCGCTTTCGACCAGCTGGACATAGGGCAGCCTGTTCTCGAGCGCGAGCTCCTGCATGCGCAGCGCCTTGTCGAGGCCCATGGGCTGCAGCGCGCCGGCATCGATGCCGGAGTCGGAGGCATTGACCATCACGCGCACGCCCGAGACCCAGCCGATGCCGCCGATGATGCCGCCGCCCGGCACGCTCTGGTCGAGCTCGGGCTTGTCCAGGCCCAGGCCGGCCAGCGACGCGATCTCGAGAAAGGGCGAGCCCGGATCGAGCAGCAGCGAAACCCGATCGCGCGGCAGCAGCTGGCCGCGTTGCTCGAAGCGCTCGCGCGATCGGGCCGAGGTCGCCGCGCTGCGCCGTTCGCAGGCGCGCACGCGTTCGAGCAGGGCCAGCATGCCCTCGCGATTGGCCTGGAAGGATTCGCTGTCGGGATGGATGGTCGACTCGATGCTTGCCATGTTCTTCTCCTTGCGCCTCAAAGGCCCAGCTGCCGCGCGGCCAGGTCCTTCATGACCTCCTCCGATCCGCCGCCGATCATCATTACCTTGACCTCGCGGTAGATGCGCTCGCTCTTGCTGCCGCGCATGTAGCCCATGCCCCCCAGCAGCTGCACCGCCTGGTCGGCGCAGAACTGCATCGCCTGCGTTGCCTGCACCTTGGCCAGGCAGATGCGCGCCACCAGCTGCGCCGGATCGGCGAGGCGGTGCTCGATGCGGTAGGCCAGGTCGTAGACGAGGGTGCGCGCGGCTTCGATGCGCAAGGTCATGTCCATCAGCTTGTGGCGCACCACCTGCCGCTCGGACAGCGCCGTGCCGCCGATCGTGCGCTGGCGCGCCCAGTCCACGGCTTCTTCGAGGCACACCTCGGCATAGCCGCAGGCCAGCGACGCCATGAGCAGGCGCTCGTTGTTGAAGTTGCGCATGAAGAGCTTGAAGCCGCGGTTCTCCTCGCCCACCAGGTTGGCCGCCGGCACCCGGCAGTCGTCGAAGCGCAGGTGCGCGGTGTCGGAGCTCCACCAGCCCATCTTCTTGAGCGGGGTGCGCGTGAGCCCCGGCGTGCCGCCCTCGATCACGAGCGCCGAGATGCCGCCGGCGCCCAGGACCTTCGGGTCGGTGCGCGCCGCGGTCGTGATGAAGTCGGCGCGCAGGCCCGAGGTGATGAAGGTCTTCTCGCCGTTCACGATGTAGTGATCGCCGTCGCGGATCGCGGTGGTCTTGAGGTGGGCCACGTCGGAGCCGCCTGAGGGCTCGGTGACGGCCAGCGCGGCGATCTTCTCGCCCGCGAGTACCGGCGGGATGACGCGGCGCTTCAACGCCTCGCTGCCCGCGGCCAGGATCGGCGGCAGCGCGATGCCGTGCGAGTTCATCGAGGCCTGCACGCCGCCCGAGCCGCAGCGCGCGAACTCCTCGGCCACCACGAGCTGATAGAACAGGTCGGCCGGCGTGCCGCCGTATTCCTCCGGATAGCCCAGCCCCAGGATGCCGAGCTCGGCCGCGCGCGCATAGAGCGAGCGCGGAAAGGTCTCGGCCTCGTCCCACGCGTTCACGTGGGGCGTGATCTCGCGCGAGATGAAGTCGCGGACGCTGGCGCGGAACTGCTCGTGATCGGGACTGAAATAAAAAGGCAGCGGCGGCGCATCGAGAAAATCCATGAACGGAGGCTAGCGGCGCGGCGCGCCCAGGTCTTGTGCGAAGTGGCTGCGGCCCTGGCCCATTAGCGAGTTGACGCAAGCGCGGCGCGCGGCGGATCGCTAAGCTGCATCGCCATGACAAGCAGCAGCAAGATCGTCCGCATCGGCGGCGCCTCGGGTTTCTGGGGCGACAGCATGGTGGCCGCGCCGCAACTGGTGAAGGGGGGCCGGCTCGACTACCTGGTGTTCGACTACCTGGCCGAAACCACGATGGCCATCCTGGCGGCGGCGCGCGCCAAGCAGCCCGAGCTGGGCTGGGCCACCGACTTCGTCGACATCGCGATGAAGCCGGTGCTCGGCGAAGTAAAGCGGCAGGGCATCAAGGTGGTCAGCAACGCGGGCGGCATCAACCCGCACGGATGCGCGGCGGCGCTGCAGGCCTTGGCCGAATCGGAAGGCATCACGCTGCGCATCGCGGTGGTCGAGGGCGACGACGTCGGCGCGCAGATGCCGGACTTGCGCGCGCGCGGCGTCCGGGACATGTTCAGCGGCGAAGTCCTGCCCCAGAAGGTGCTGAGCGCCAGCGCCTACCTCGGCGCGGCGCCGATCGCCGCCGCGCTCGCGGCCGGTGCCGAGGTGGTGATCACCGGACGCTGCGTCGACAGCGCCGTGACGCTGGGGCCGCTGATGCACGAGTTCGGCTGGACCGCCTCGGATTTCGACCTGCTGGCCTCCGGCAGCCTGGCCGGCCACATCATCGAATGCGGCTGCCAGGCGACCGGCGGCCTGCACACCGACTGGGAAGACATCCCTGACTGGGCGAACATCGGCTATCCGATCGTCGAGTGCCATGCCGACGGCAGCTTCGTCGTGACCAAGCCCGAGGGCACCGGCGGCAAAGTGATCCGCGCGGCCGTGGCCGAGCAGCTGCTCTACGAGATCGGCGACCCGGGCGCCTACCTGCTGCCGGACGTGAGCTGCGACTTCCGCGAGGTCACGATCGAGCAGCAGGGAGAGAACCGCGTGCGCGTGAGTCCTGCCAGAGGACGCGCGCCGACGCCGAGCTACAAGGTGTCGGCGACCCAGCTCGAGGGCTACCGCTGCGCCGGCAGCCTGGTGATCGTCGGCATCGATGCCGAGAAGAAGGCGCGGCGCACGGCGGAGGCGATCGTCGAGCGCACCGGCCGCATCCTGAGCGATGGCGCCCTGCCGCCCTTCACTTCCACCCATATCGAAGTGATCGGCGCGGAGTCGCTCTACGGCCCGCACGCGCGCACGCGGGCGTCGCGCGAGGTCATGATGCGCGTGGTGGCCAATCATCCGCAGAAGGCCGCGCTCGCGATGTTCGCGCGCGAGATCGCGCCGGCCGGCACTTCGTGGGCGCCCGGCACCACGGGCCCGGGCGGCGGACGGCCTGCGGTGTCGCCGCTGATCAAGCCCTTCGCCTTTCTGCTGGAGAAGCAGGCGGTGCCCGTCGCCTTCGTGCTCGATGGCGAGCGCCATGCGGTGGCCGTTCCGGCGTGCGACGGCGACGGCGATGGCGTCGCACGCGATGCGCCCACGCCCTCCCCATGGATCGATCCCGACGAGCCGATGGAAGAAGTCCGCCTCCTCCAGCTCGCCTGGGCGCGCAGCGGCGACAAGGGCAACCTCTCGAACATCGGCTTGGTCGCGCGCCGCCCCGAGTGGCTGCCGCTGCTGTGGGAGCGCGTCACGCCGGAGGCCGTGCGTGCCTATTTCGCGCACCTGGTTCACGGCAGGGTGGAACGCTTCTGCCTGCCCGGCATCGCCGCGATGAACCTGCTGCTGCACGACGCGCTCGACGGCGGCGGGCCGTCCTCCATGCGCATGGACCCGCTCGGCAAGGGCATGGCGCAGATGCTGCTGGACATGCGCATCAGGGTTCCGCGCTCGCTGGCCGCGGGGCTTTAATGCAGAGCAGGCCCGACACCCGCTTCGTCCCCGCCGCCGAGTTCGGCCGCAACGAGCTGACCGCGCTCTGGAATCGCGCCTACGAGAACTACTTCGTTCCCATTGCCTTCACCGAGGCGCTCTTCGACAGACACCTGCGGCGCGCAAACGCCGACCTTGCGCTCTCCAGGGTGCTCGCGATCGATGGCGCGCTCCACGGCATCTCGCTCACGGGCCGCAGGCAGGGGCGCGCCTACCTCGCCGGCTTCGGCATCGCCGGTGCGCAGCGGGGCCAAGGGCTGGCAAGGGCGCTGCTCGAGGCTCAGCTTTCGATCCTGCGGGACGCGGGGATGCGCGAAGTCATCCTCGAGGTCATCGAGCAGAACCCGGCCCGCCTGCTGTACCGCAAGGCAGGCTTCGCCGAACTCCGGCCCCTGGTGGTACTGGATGGAACACTCGCCCAAGGCCGCGCATTTGCCGGCGTTGCGCTCGACGCGGCCGCCCTCGCATCTGCGCATGCGCTGTGCAATGCGAACACACGTCCGACCTGGCGCCGCGACATCCCCACGGTGCTGGACGGCGTCGCGGCCGAGGGCGCGGCTGCTCTCGGCGTGAAGCGGGGCGGCGCCGTCGTCGGCTATGCCGTCTATCTCGAAGGCGCCGGGAACAGCGCGCTGCTCGATGCCGGCGCGCTCGACGACGCCGCGGCTTCCGATCTGCTGGATGCCCTCGCCTGTGCGCGCGCCGGCACGGCATGGCGGCTGGTCGACGAGCCGGCGGACAGCGCGCTGTTTCGCGCGGCGACCGCGCGCGGGCTGGCACCCGGTATCCGTCAGGTGGAGATGCAGCTCGCGCTCTCTGAGAGAATGCCGCCCCCATCCCTGATCCCGCATCCATGAATATCGTCGTCAACGAAGAACTGAGAACCTATATCGATCCGTTGACCCCCGAGGAACACGAAGCGCTGGAGCGAAGCATCCTGGCCGAAGGCTGTCGCGATGCACTGGTGCTGTGGGGCGATGTGCTGGTGGACGGCCACAACCGGTACGGCATCTGCCGGAAGCACGGGCTGCCGTTCCAGACGGTGCAGAACGCGCGCTTCCAGACCATCGAGGACGTGCACCTGTGGATGATCGACCAGCACCTGGGCCGGCGCAGCGTCTCGGACTTCCTGCGCGGCGTGCTGGCGCTGCGCAAGAAGGAGATCGTGGCCGAGCGGCAGGCCCGGATGTCGGCAGCGACCGCGCCGGCAGCGACGCAGGCCCCGGCGGAGGCGACCGCGCCCCTGAACAGCCGCGAAGCCGTCGCCAAGGCGGCGCGCATCAGCAGCAGCCAGGTCGTGATGATCGAAAAGATCCGCAAGCAGGCTGCGCCCGAGGTGGTGGCGGCGGTCAAGTCCGGCACGATCTCGATCAATGCCGCGGCGGCCGTGGCGAGCTTGCCGGCCGAAGAGCAGGTGGCGGCCGCCGTCGCCGGCAAGGATGAACTGAAGCAGGCCGCCAAGCGCGTCCGCGAGGCCAGGCGCAAGCCGCGCGAGGAATCGACGCCATCCGACGACTCGCCAAAGCCCGACCTCGTGCAGCAGCTGGAGCAGCGCGTGGCCGAACTTACGGCCGAGAACGAAGCCTTGCGCAGGCAAGTGGCCGATCTGCTGCAGGCGCAGCGGACGGGCTAGCCGAAAGGCTGGTGCCCCTCTGGTGCGCCGGCCGTTCTGCTACAGCGGATTCAACCGCCCCGCTCTCACACCACCGGCGCGAGGAATGCGATCAGCTTGCCCGTGTTGGCGACGAAGTCGCTGGTCGAGATGCCCAGCGGCCGCTCGCGCGGCTGGTAGGGCTCGATCTCGGGCGGGGTGAGCGGGTCGTACGGCGAGGTGTCGTAGATATCGCCCACGTGCCTGCTGCGGTAGGCGTCGCCCGTGTACGGCGTGGTGGGGCCGTTGCCGCGGAACGGGTTGGTGACGAAGGAGATCGGCGAAAGCCAATAGTCCCTATCGCCGAGCGCATCGACCACCGCCTGTGCCTGCGCCTCGGTGACCGACGGGCTGGTCATGGTCGCGCCCGCGAACAGGTCGGGGAAGTCGACTTCGCGCAGCGAGAAGTACTTCGGCAGATCCCTCGGCCTGGTGGCCTTCAGGGGCGAGCCCGCAGTCATCTCGGCGATCGCGGCATCGCTCATTGCGGCGAGCTGGTCGTAGGTGGCCTGAAGACTGCCGATGTTGACGCTGCGGCCCGCCGAATAGTGGCTGAGCGTGGCGCGATGGTCATGATCGAAGTAGTACGCACCGTTCCAGATGTTCGAGCCGTAGCGGTGGACGAAGCGCGGCTGGTTCGTCCCCAGCTCGATGAAGGTGGGATGGGTGCGTCCGGCGAGCTGCGGGTTGTCGGCAATCATCTCGGGCGTCAGCTTGCAGCTGTTGAGCCACGCGATCGCTTCCGGCACGCGCGCGAGGAAGGTCCTGTCGCCGGTCAGCCGGAAGTAGTGGAACAGCTGCAGCACGTTGGTCTGCGTCGTGTGCGTCGCGAGCGAGCGCGGTTCGTAGGTGCGCGCGCCGGCCGGCGCCCCGGCCGGGCGGCCGTCGCGGGGCTCGGTCAGGTGCTGCAGCGCCCAGCCGGCCTGCGGCCCCGGCTGCTGCAGGCGTCGCAGGCATTGCATCGCGCGCTGCACCGGCTCGATCAAGCGGGTCTCGCCGAGTCCCACCACGCACATCAGCATGAACTTGATGTTCTCGCCGGCCACGTCGTCGTTGAACGTGATCTGGCGCGTGTAGTCGCCGTCCTCCATGCCCTGGGTCGCGCCGGGCGGCAGCTGCTGCGGATTGGGCAGCGGCATCGACGAGACCGAGCCCGGGAACGGTGGATAGCGTTGCGGCCAGCCGCCGTCGGCGACGCCGCTGCTGAACTGCGCGCTGGTCACGAAGTCGATCGCCTTGTACAACGGGCCGCGGAAGCGCCAGTCGCGCTTCTCGAGGTACATGCGCAGCAGGAACTGCGACGCCACCGCGGTGCCGGCATCGTCGAAGGTCGCATTGCCGTAGTAGTGCTGGAACTCCTCGAGCCGCCAGCCGTTGGCGCCTATCGTCTCGTACCAGTGCTTGAGCGACGCCTCGCCGGCGAAGTCGTAGATGTAGTTCCAGCCGCCCGCCGGATGCTGGGCCGCGACCAGCGCGCGCGCGGTACGCTCGGCAGCCTTGTAGAAGAGCTCGTCGCCGGTCGCGTGGTAGGCGTCGAGGAAGGCGTGGCCCGCCGAAGGCGTGCCGGGCGGCTGGATCCAGCACATGGTGCGCTTGGCCTCCATCTCGCCCCAGCTGACCGACAGGTCGGGCAGGTAGGCCCAGACGTAGCCGCCTCGGTAGGACACTTCTTCGTCCATGAAGCGGACCGCTTGCCGCAGCGCCGAGCGGACGCGCTTGCGGAACTTGTCCGCAGCATCGGGTTTCTCGTCCGCGACGGCGTCGGGTTTCGAGCTTCCGGCGCTGGCAAGGGCCGGGGCCCCGCCATCGCCGCCGCCACCGCAGGCGGCCAGGGCCAACGGGCTGAGTCCGGACATCACGAATCTTCTGCGTTTCATCGCTGCTCCTCAAAAGGTGGATTCGCCCACCTCCGGTGACACCGGGGAATCTCACGCCCTGATGGCCGGGGATCGGGCCGTGGACGAGACCCGGCCGGGCGGCGAGCGCACGGCACGGTTTCGGCGGCATGTGCGCTGGAACGCCTGTTGTCATGGTTCTTGGCGCTACGGCACAAACATGTCGTCTGTCATCGTATGACTTGAGTTCCCCATGAGGACTGGTGGAAACCATGATTGGCATGTCGCGATGAGGCGATCGTCGCTGGGAGTCGCCAGCGACGGTTGCGCATCCGGTTCATCTGCACACCTATGACATCAGACGACACGCGTACTGACAGAGCATCGCTGTCGCCCACGTCAATGGCGCCTCAAGTACGGGTTTGCCCTATTTTTTAGTTATCAAAGAAAACTACATTGATTATTTGAAATAACGTTATGACCACCCGGGGTCCACCCCGGTCCAGGAGACAACCATGGGTCAGATCGCGTTCTCTTCATGCCGTCCGGGATGGGCAGCGCTGGCTGCGGCATCCTTGCTTTCCGCCTGCGGCGGGGGTGGAAGCGGAGGTGGCTTGGCGTTCGTTCCGACAACGCCGGCGACGCCGTCGGAAGCGCGCCCCGGCACGCTGCAGTCCTGTACCGACCTCGCAAGCAAGGCGGCGTTCAACAGTACGGTCTACACCAGCACCACTTCCGTGGCTGCTGGCGCGCTCGCCGTAGCCGGCGTGAGTACGCCGGCGCCGGAGCACTGCCTCGTGCAGGGCCAGATGAATCAGCGAACCAGCAGCGTCGACGGCAAGACCTACGCGATCGGCTTCGAGATGCGTCTACCGGTCAACTGGAACGGCCGCTTCTTCTATCAGGCCAACGGCGGGCTCGATGGGAACGTGGTTCCGGCCACGGGGAGCATCGGCGGAGGATCGCCGAAGACCACGGCCCTGCACATGGGCTTCGCCGTGATCAGTTCGGACGCAGGGCACTCCGGCACGCAGAATCCGACTTTCGGCATCGACCCGCAGGCGCGCCTGGACTATGGCTACAACGCCGTGGCGCAGCTGACGCCAATGGCCAAGAACCTGGTCGCCAAGGCCTATGGCCGCGCACCCGACCGCTCCTATTTCGGCGGCTGCTCGAACGGCGGCCGGCACGCGATGGTGGCAGCGGCGCGATTCGCCAGCCAGTACGACGGCATCCTGGCCGGCAATCCCGGCTTCAACCTGCCGAAGGCTGCAGTGGCGCAGCTCTATGGCGTGCAGCAATACGCCAAGGTGACGACAGCCAATACAGCGGCCGGCAAGCCGGATCTGCAGACCGCCTTCACGCAAGCGGAGATGACCACCGTGGCCAACGCGGTGCTCGCGCGCTGCGACGCACTGGACGGAGCGACTGACGGCATCGTCGCGGACGTCCAGATGTGCAAACAGGCATTCGACCTGGCCACTGCAGTGCCCACATGCGGCGGTGCGCGCGACGGCAGCTGCCTCACGGCCGTGCAGAAGAGCGTGCTCGACAACGTGTTCTCCGGCGCGAAAAACAGCGCGGGCACGGCGCTCTACAGCAGCTTTCCCTACGATGCCGGCATCAACCGCGCCGATTGGCGCCAGTGGGAGTTCTCCAATTCGCAGAGCCTGGACACCGCCGCGGTCGGCTTTGTATTCAGCACCCCGCCGCTGGGAACGAGCCGGCCGTCCGGTATCGATTTCGCGCTCGGATTCAGCATGGACATCGATGCGCCGAGCATCTTCACGAGCACGGCGCTCTACACCGAGTCGGCTATGTCCTTCATGACGCCGCCGAACCCGAGCAAGCTTTCGGCGCTTCGCGACCGCGGCAGCAAGCTCATCGTCTATCACGGCACCAGCGACGCGGTGTTCTCGTCGGACGACACGACCAGTTGGTACGAACAATTGCGCGCGGAGAACGGTGGCGATGCGTCCGGCTTTGCCCGCTTCTTTCCGGTGCCCGGCATGAATCATTGCGGGCGCGGCCCGGCCACCGACCAGTTCGACATGCTGACGCCGCTCGTCGCGTGGGTGGAACAGGGCAAGGCGCCTGCGTCGATCATCGCCGCGGCTCGCGGGACGGGCGCCAATGTGGTCAACACCGAATTGCCTGCAGACTGGTCGGCCGATCGCACGCGGCCGCTGTGCCCGTATCCCAAAACAGCGGCCTACATGGGCGGCAGCATCGAATCGGCTTCCAGCTTCGCGTGCCGATAGCAGGCGGCGCGCAGCTGGTCGGCGGAGAGTGTGAGATTCGAACTCACGGACGGTTGCCCGTCGGCAGTTTTCAAGACTGCTGGTTTAAACCACTCACCCAACTCTCCGGGCTGTCTTCGCCTTGCACGAAGGCATTCGAGCGATTTTAGTCGCCGGGCGGAGTCGGGCCCCAGCCGCGCATCACCAAGTCGACGATGCCCTGGGCCCACGCGCGGCGCTCCTCGGGGCCGGCGAGCG
The DNA here is from genome assembly GCF_057656935.1 of Variovorax sp. Soil_C_33. NCBI lineage: Bacteria > Pseudomonadati > Pseudomonadota > Betaproteobacteria > Burkholderiales > Comamonadaceae > Variovorax > Variovorax sp. Soil_C_33. The sequence goes on along the minus strand of NZ_JBDGJK010000013.1, from coordinate 70,971 downwards.
GCTTGGAGATGAAGAAACGCACGCCGCCGAAGGCCAGGGTGGAAAGCTGCACCGCCGCCAGCTCGGGCGCGGGCACATGCAGCTTTCCGGTGCGGTGCGCCTCGGCCAGATAGTCGACCACCGGTGCGAGCACATAGCTGTTCTCGGCATAGAGCGACTTCGCAAGCTCGGGAAAGCGCACGGCTTCCGCGATCACGAGGCGCAGCAAGGCCAGCGTCTTCGGCTCGGTGGCGCCGAGGTACATGCGCTCGACCAGGTCGAGCAGAACTTGCCTCTCGTCGGCGTCGTGCCGCACGAGCGTGGCCTGCATCGTCTCGCGCGCATTGCTGACGGCACGGTGCACAACCTCCCGGAACAAGGCTTCCTTGTTCTCGAACTGCCGGTAGATGGTGATCTTGGCGACGCCCGCCTCGCGCGCGATGGCCTCGATGCTGGTGGCGGCATAGCCGTTTTCGAGGAAGGACTTCAACGCCGCGGCGAGGAAGGATTCGCGCAGTGCTGCAGCCTGCTCGGGACTGGGCCGTCCGCGCGATCTGCGCTGCGTCTCTTCCGGCGAAGTTCGGTTCGGCATGGCTTTCCTCTCAAGCATCCGGCAGGAAGATGGCCTGCAGATCGCTCAGGAAGTCGAAGCCGCGCGCTGTCGGCCAGACGCGCGCGAGGTCGCGCTCGATCAGGCCCTTGCGCTCGGCTTCCTCGAGCCCGCGCTGGATGGCAGTGATGGCCAGCCCGGTGCGCTCACCGAACTGGGCGAGCGTGAAACCCTCCTTGAGGCGCAGGGCGTTGAGCATGAATTCGAAGGGCAACTCGGCCAAGCCGACCTCGTCGCTCTGCGCGACTGCCTGGCCGGCGAGCGCACTGTCCATGTAGAGACGCGGTTCCCGAAAGCGGACCTGCCGCACCACGCGGTGCGCAAAGCTCAGCTTGCTGTGCGCGCCGGCGCCGATGCCAAGGTAGTCGCCGAACTGCCAGTAATTGAGGTTGTGCGCACAGGCGTGGCCTGCGCGCGCATAGGCCGAGATCTCGTAGCGGCCGAGGCCGTTCTGCGCGGTGCGCTCGGTGATGCGGTCGAGCATCGCGTAAGCGGCGTCGTCCTCCGGCACCGCCGGCGGGAACTTGGCGAAGTAGGTGTTGGGCTCGATCGTCAAGTGGTAGACCGAGAGATGCGGCGGCGCCAGCGCCAGCGCCTGGTCGAGGTCCGCGTCGAGGCCTTCCAGGGTCTGGCCCGGCAGCGCGTACATCAGGTCGAGGTTGAAGGTGTCGAAGGCGAGCGCGGCCTCCTCGACCGCGGCGATGGCCTGTGCGCGGTCGTGCACGCGGCCGAGTGCTTTCAGGTGCTCGTCGTCGAAGCTTTGCACGCCGACCGACAGTCGCGTGACACCGGCCGCCCGGTAGGCGCGGAAGCGATCACGCTCGAAGGTGCCGGGATTGGCCTCGAGCGTGATTTCGCAGTCGGGCGCGAGCTTGAGCCGGGCGCGCAGATCGCCCACCAGGCGGTCGATGGCGGCCGGCGAGAACAGGCTGGGCGTGCCACCGCCGATGAAGATGGTGTTCACGCTGCGGCCCCAGATCAGGGGCAGCGCAGCATCGAGGTCCGCGATGAGCGCGTCGAGGTAGCGCTGCTCGGGCAATGCATCGCCGTCGCCGCGCCATTCGTGCGAATTGAAGTCGCAGTAGGGGCACTTGCGCAGGCACCAGGGCAGATGGACGTAGAGCGACAACGGCGGCAGCGCCGGCAGTTGCAGCGGCCCCGGCCGCATCAGGTGCAGCACGTCGTTGGCGTGGGCCGCACCGCCGGCGGGCTCCCCTGCGTTGCTCGCGATCGGAACGACGACGCTCACAGCCAGCGCTCCCGCATCAGGGCCAGCATCGCGCGCGCTGCCTGGCCACGATGGCTGTTGGCGTTCTTCACTTCGGTCGGCAGCTGGGCGAAGGTCTTGCCGAACTGCGGCACCCACATGACGGGATCGAAGCCGAAGCCGTTGTCGCCGATTGGCTCGCGCACGATTTCGCCGGCGGCGCGGCCCACCGCAATCAAGGGTTCGGGATCGTCGGCGCGGCGCAGCGCCACCAGCGTGCTGACGAGCGCAGCGCGACGGTCGTCGACGCCGGCCATCTGCTCGAGCAACGCGCGCACGTTGTTCGCGTCACCCTTCTCGTAGCCGAACTGGGTGGCGTAATAAGCGGTGGCCACACCGGGCAGCCCGCCGAACGCCTCGACGCAAAGCCCCGCATCGTCCGCGATGGCCGGCAAGCCAGTCGCCGCCGAGGCGTGGCGCGCCTTGGCCAGCGCGTTCTCGACGAAGGTGAGGAAAGGCTCCTCGGCCTCGCCGACCTGGAGTTCCGACTGCCGCACCAGCTCGACGCCGAGCGGCATAAACAACACCTGCAGCTCGGCGAGCTTGCCGGCGTTGTTGGAAGCCAGAACCAGTTTCATCCGTTCGACAATGCCTGCGCCTGCAGCGCAGTCAATTCGGCGATACCCTTTTCGGCCAGCAGGAGCAGCGCACTCATCTCTTCGCGAGAGAAGGCCGCGCCTTCGGCCGTGCCCTGAACTTCCACGAAATGGCCGGCGCCGGTCATCACGACGTTCATGTCGGTGTCGCAAACCGAGTCTTCGATGTATTCGAGATCGAGCAAGGGCGTGCCCTCCACGATGCCTACGGAGACCGCAGCCACGTGGCCGCGAATGGGCGAGGCCGCGATCTTGCCCGCCGCCAGCAGCTTGTCGACCGCATCCTGTGCCGCCACGAAGGCGCCGGTGATGGCAGCCGTGCGCGTGCCGCCATCGGCTTGCAGCACATCGCAGTCGAGATGGATCGTGCGCTCGCCCAGCACGGCCAGGTCGAACACGGCGCGCATGGAGCGGCCGATGAGTCGCTGGATCTCCTGCGTGCGGCCGCTCTGCTTGCCGCGCGCCGCCTCGCGATCGCTGCGCGTGTGGGTGGCGCGCGGGAGCATTCCGTACTCGGCCGTGACCCAGCCCTCGCCGCTGCCGCGCTTGTGCGGCGGCACCTTTTCCTCGACCGAGGCGGTGCACAGCACACGCGTCTGGCCGAACTCGATCAACACCGAGCCCTCGGCGTGAATCGTGAAACCGCGCGTGATGCGCACGGCGCGCAACTGGTCGGCGGCACGGCCGCCGCTTCGTACGAAAACTGTCATGTGGTGCGAAAAAAGAAGAAAGAAAAATCAGCCTTTGCGCGCAGCGGAACGCCGAATCGCCTCGTTGATCTCGGCGATCGAGCGTTCGATCGCGTCCTCGTCGAGGTCGTCGAGTTCGCTGTCGGAGGGCATGCCGGCCTGGATGGTCGAGGCGAACACGCCATCGCTGATGCTGTCGGTCGACACGCCGCGTGCCTGCCCCGTCGCCTCGGGCATCTCCCACTCGAGTGCGATCAGCGTCACGTTGTCGCTGTGGGTGCCGCCGTTGCGCAGCGCCATCTCGGCGAGATCCGGCGCGGCATCGGAGACGGGCTTGCCTGAGGAGAGCGTGTGCACGATGAGGGCTTCGTCCAACACGCCCCAGAGGCCGTCGGAGCACAGCATGATGCGGTCGCCGCGCTGGAGCTGCAGCGGCGCCGAGACGTCGAACAGCGGCGTGGTCGGAGAGCCCAGGCAGGTCAGCAGCAAGTTCCGGTTGACGATCTCAGCGCCGGCGTTGACGCGCGGCCGCTCGGCATGCGAGTGGTCGCGCGTGCGGGTGAGCAGCGCGCCGTCGCGCACCACGTACAGCCGCGAGTCGCCGCAATGGATCCAGGTGGCGGTGGTCCCCTGCAGAACCGCAACGACCACCGTGGTGCGCGGGGTGTCGAGCATGCCCTTGTTGCCCGCGTAGCGCATGATCTGCTGGTGCGCGGCCATCACCGATGCGGTCAGGAACGCCTTGACGTCCTTGAGGACCGGCCGCGCTTCGCGCTGGTACAGCGCCGCGATGGTCTGCAGCGCCAGCTGGGCCGCCACCTCGCCTTCGGGATGTCCGCCCATGCCGTCCGCCAGCACGAAGAGCCCCGATTCGCGCGTGTAGCAGTAGCCCATGCGGTCTTCGTTCTTGAGGCGGCCACCCTTGCGGCTGACCTGGAAGACGGAGAATTTCACAGTGCCCGCCCGGCCGCCCGAAGGCCACTGAGCCTCCCCCGGGGGGGCAGCGAATACACGAAGTGATGAGCGTGGGGGGTCGTCATGCCGGACGCGTCGTCGGTGCGGCCGCCTTGGGCAGGCCCTTCTTCTCGAAGGACCGCATGTTGTCGATCGACAGGCGGACCTTCTCGCTCACCGTGAGCTTGGTGTAGCGGCGTTCGCCTTCGCGGCTCAGCTCCTTCTGCAGCGCGAAGACCGACTGCGGGCGCGAGAGCGGGTCGAGCGACATGCACCACTCGACCACTTCGATCAGGTTGTCCGAGTAGATGCCGCGCAGGCGCGACAGCGACAGGCCGAGCCGGTCTTTCTCGATGCGCTGCGGAGCATCGTTCGGGGGATAGCCCTGCATGCAGGCATAGATGCAGGCGCCGATGGCGTAGATGTCGGTCCAGGGGCCCATCGACGAATCGCGGCGGTACATCTCTGGCGCCGCGAAGCCGGGGGTGTACATCGGGCGGATGAAGTTGCCTTCCTTGGAGAGCACTTCGCGCGCGGCGCCGAAATCGATCATTACCGCCCGGTCGTCGTCCGTCACGAAGATGTTGGCGGGCTTGATGTCCAGATGCAGCATTTTGTGCTGGTGCACGATGCGCAGGCCGCGCAGGATCTCGTCGAACAGCGAGCGAATGGTGGACTCGCGAAAGACCTTCTGTTTCTTGAGGTCCCGTGCGGTCACGATGAAATCCTGCAGGGTGGCGCCCTCCAGGTAGTTCATGACCATGTAGACGGTTTCGTTCTCTCGGAAGAAATTGAGCACGCTGACCACCGAGGCATGCGAGATCTGCGCGAGCGACCGCCCTTCCTCGAAAAAGCTCTTCAGACCCAGCCGGTAGAGCGACAGCTTTTCGGGCGGCACCTGGGGCGCGAGTTCGCCGGTGCCCCGGGTTGCCAGCGAGGAGGGAAGGTATTCCTTGATCGCCACCTGCTGGCCGCTTTGATCGACGGAGAGGTAGACGACACCGAAACCACCGGCAGAAAGCCGACGCACGACGCGATAACCGCCGATGACCGTATCAGGCAGCAGGGGCGAAGGTTTGACCTTTGACATAATCCGGGAGTTTCGCCCGAAGGCGATGGTGCGGCAAGCGAACGCCGTGCCGTCGTCTCGGTGCGTACACACAAATTCACAGCGAGGCGCAATGCCAGTTTACAGCATGACCGGCTATGCCAGCGGCCAGAACGGCCCCGCGGGCAGTCACGCCGACACCGAGTCGCGGACCCATGGCGCGGGCCGGCTCGGGGTCGAGATCCGCTCGGTCAACAGCCGCTTTCTCGACCTCACTTTCAAACTGCCCGAGGAGTTGCGCCAACACGAGCCGGCCTTGCGCGAACTGCTTGCAGGACAGCTCAAGCGCGGCAAGATCGAGCTGCGCGCCGCGATCGAAGGCAGCGGCAGCGCTGGCATCGGCGAACCCTCGCCCAAGCTGCTGCAGCGGCTCAACGGCGTGCAGGACAGCATCAAGTCCTGGCTGCCGGCTGCCCGCGAACTCAGCGTGGCGGACGTGCTGCGCCTGGCGGCCGGCGACACCCAGGCGAAGGGGGACTGGGGGCCCGAGCTGACCGACGTGGCGGAGAAGACGCTCAAGGCTCTTGTTTCGGCGCGCGAGCGCGAAGGCGCCCGCCTTGCCCGGATGCTGCAGGACCACCTTGCCCAGCTGCGCAAGCTGGTCGAGCAGGCGCTGCCGCTGGTGCCGCAGCTCGTCGAGCAGCAGCGCACCCGCTTTCTCGAGCGCTGGCAGGAGGCCATGGGCCTGGCCGCCGGCGGCACGCCGCCGGAAGCGGCGCAGGACCGGGCGATGACCGAAGCCACGGCCTTTGCGATCCGCATCGATGTCGCCGAAGAGCTGACGCGCCTCGGTTCGCACCTCGACGAGATCGAACGGCTGGTCAAGAAGGGCGGCGAGATCGGCAAGCGCCTCGATTTCCTGATCCAGGAAATGCATCGCGAAGCCAATACCCTGGGCTCCAAATCGGCAACGCTCGAACTCACCCGCATCGGCGTCGACATGAAGGTGCTGATCGAGCAGATGCGCGAGCAAGTCCAGAACATCGAATAGATAGAGAACGAGCGAATGGACTACCCCGGCAACATTTTCGTGGTCGCAGCGCCGAGCGGCGCCGGCAAATCAAGCCTGGTCAAGGCCCTGATGGAACTCGATTCCGCCGTGCAGCCATCGGTGTCGCACACCACCCGCCCCCCGCGCGGCCAGGAAAAGCATGGTCGCGAGTACTTTTTTGCCTCGTCTTCGGAGTTCGATGCGATGGTCGCCTCCGACGCCTTCGTCGAATGGGCACACGTGCATGGCCAGCGCTACGGCACCTCGAAGAAGGCGATCGAGGAGCGGATCGCCCAAGGCGCGGACGTCATCCTCGAAATCGACTTTCAGGGCGCGCTCCAGATCCGAAAGACCTTTGCCAATGCGGTGACGATCTTCATCCTGCCGCCGAGTTGGGAGGAGCTGCGGTCCCGGCTTGAGCGGCGAGGAGAGGACAGCGCCGCGGTCATCGAGTTGAGGCTGCAGAACGCCGCCGAAGAGATGGCACGCGCCAGCGAATTCGACTTCGTTATAATTAATGAGTTATTTGAGCGCGCGCTTTTTGACCTCAAGGCGATCGTCCACGCTCAGCGGCTTCGGTATTCCGCACAGCGCCGCGCGCGTGCCGACACTTTCGCCGCGTTGAACATCCCCTGATCTCGCTCACCTGTAAGCCGAAAGAACCACATGGCCCGCATCACCGTCGAAGACTGCCTGCAACACATTCCGAACCGCTTCCAGCTCGTGCTGGCCGCCACCTATCGTGCGCGCATGCTGAGCCAGGGCCACGCGCCGAAGATCGAGAGCAAGAACAAGCCCGGCGTCACGGCATTGCGCGAAATCGCAGAGGGCAAGATCGGGATCGAGATGCTCAAGAAAGTGCCCGGCTGAGCTGACGCACCCATGCAACAAAGAGCACCGCCTTGCGGTGCTTTTTTTATGCCCGAACGCGTCGAATCGGCTGCCACGCTAAAGTGGAAGCCATGAGCGTGGTTGTCAAGTCCCAGTCAGATGCCCCCCGAGGCACGCCACGGCCGAGTCCGGCGGCGTTGAACGCGGCTGCCGCCAGCTTCGCTGCGCTGACCGACCGGCTCGACTACCTGAGCGCCGAAGACGTCGAACAGGTGCGCCGCGCCTACCGCTTCGCCGATGAGGCGCACCTGGGACAACTGCGCAACAGCGGCGAACCCTACATCACGCATCCGATCGCGGTGGCGGCGCAATGCGCCGAATGGAAGCTCGATGCGCAGGCCCTGATGGCCGCCCTGCTGCACGATGCGATCGAGGATTGCGGCGTGACCAAGTCGGAATTGATCGAACGCTTCGGCGCTCCGGTCGCCGAACTCGTCGACGGCCTCACCAAGCTGGACAAGCTTCGGTTCAATACGCGCGAGGAGAACCAGGCCGAGTCCTTCCGCAAGATGCTGCTCGCCATGGCGCGCGACGTGCGGGTCATTCTCGTCAAGCTGGCGGATCGAACGCACAACATGCGCACGCTCGACGACGCGCCGCGCGAGAAGTGGGCCCGGATTTCGGGCGAGACGCTCGAGATCTATGCACCCATCGCGCATCGGCTCGGACTCAACCAGACCTACAGGGAACTGCAGGACCTGTCGTTCCGCCATCTCCGGCCCTGGCGCTATGCGATCCTCGCGAAAGCAGTCACCAAGGCTCGCGGCCGGCGCCGCGATCTGATTCAGAAGGTGCAGCAGGAACTCGAAACCGCCTTTGCGGCGGCCGGCATGAGCGTGCGGATGGCCGGCCGCGAGAAGACGCTCTATTCCATCTATCGCAAGATGGAAGAAAAGCATTTGAGCTTTGCGCAGGTGACGGACATCTACGGCTTTCGCCTGATCGTGCCGACGGTGATCGCCTGCTACACCGGGCTCGGCATCCTGCACCAGATGTACAAGCCCTTGCCCGGCAAGTTCAAAGACCACATCGCAATCGCCAAGCTCAACGGCTACCAGTCGCTGCACACCACACTGGTGGGTCCGGCCGGCGTCAACGTCGAGTTCCAGTTGCGCACCGAAGCCATGCACGTGGTCGCCGAATCCGGCGTGGCTGCGCACTGGCTCTACAAGGCCGCCGAACCCAGCGCGGCGACCAGCGACCGGCTGGGCGCCAAATGGCTCCAATCGCTGCTCGACATCCAGGATGAAACGCGCGATGCCGCCGAATTCTGGGATCACGTCAAGGTCGACCTGTTTCCCGATGCGGTCTACGTGTTCACGCCCAAGAGCCAGATTCTGGCGCTGCCACGCGGCGCGACCGTGGTCGATTTCGCCTATGCCATTCACAGCAACATCGGCGATCACACCTCGGCCGCGCGCATCAACGGCGACCAGGTTCCGCTGCGCACCGAGCTCAAGAACGGCGATGTGGTCGAGGTGATCACGGCGCCGGTGTCGACGCCGAACCCCGCGTGGCTCGGCTTCGTGCGCACCGGGCGGGCCCGCTCCAAGATCCGCCACTATCTCAAGACCCTGGCGCATGCCGAATCCGAAGGCCTGGGCGAGAAGCTCCTGGCGCAGGCGTTGCGCGCCGAGGGGCTCGGCAACCTGCCGGACGACGACGAGGAGCATCAGCAGATCTGGGAAAAGCTGCTGCGATTCACCGGCAATCGCACGCGTTCGGAACTGCTGACCGACATCGGCCTCGGCAAGCGCATCGCCAGCATCGTAGCAAAGCGCCTCATGGCGCTCCTGGCAGAACGCGGCGAGAAGCCCGACGCGTTGATGCTGAGCCGCGAGCGTTTCACTGCGCACGAGGCCGTTTCGCAAGGGGCCGTCACGCTGGACGGCAGCGAGAACTCCTCGGTGCGCTTCGCGCTTTGCTGCCGCCCCATTCCGGACGACCCGATCGTGGGCTACCTCGGCCATGGCGAAGGACTGGTCGTGCACACCGAAGCGTGCGGCGTCGGTCAACGCTTGCGCCACAAGGACAGCGAGCGGTTTTTTGCCGTGGAATGGGCCGACGATCCGGTCCGCACCTTCGAGACCGGCGTCGTCATCACGGTGCGCAACGACAAGGGCGTGCTGGCGCGCGTCGCCGCAACGCTGGCAGACGCGGAAGCCGACATCACCCACGTGGAGATGGCCGACGAAACTCCGCAGGACTCCACCGATCTGCGTTTCGTGATCGCAGTGCGCGACCGCACGCACCTCGAAGCCGTACTGCGAGCCGCGCGGCGCACGCCATCGGTGCTCGCGGCCGCACGGACAGTTCCGGCCCCTTAAGCCGCAGCGGGCGGCGGATAGCTCACCGCCAATATCTCGATCTCGTGCACGCCGCCCGGCGTCGCAAGCTTGACCACATCGCCCTCCCGCGACTTCAGCAGCGCCCTCGCAATCGGAGAGATCCAACTGACTTGCGCCTGCGCGCTTTCGGCCTCGTCGATGCCCATGATGGTCACGACGCGCTCTTCGCCAGTCTCGTCGGCGTAGCGCACGGTGGCGCCGAAGAAGACCTGGTTGCGACCGTGGTGGACCGAAGGGTCCGTCACCTCCGCCACCTCGAGCCGCTTGGTGAGAAAACGGATCCGCCGATCGATCTCGCGCAGCCGCTTCTTCCCGTAAAGGTAGTCGCCGTTCTCCGAGCGATCGCCATTCTTGGCCGCCCAGTGCACGGCCTCCACCACCTTGGGCCGCTCGACGTCCATCAATTCGAGCAATTCGGCACGCAGGCGCGCGAAGCCCTGCGGGGTGATGTAGTTCTTGCTCCCTGCGGGTAGCGGCGGCGCGACGCCGGCCGTACCGTCGTCATCATCGCCTGCATCGTTTTCTTTGGTGAATGCCTTGCTCATCGCAGAAAGCTCCAAATGAAAAAAGCCCGCAACTTTCGTTGCGGGCTTTCCTGATGATGGTGCGGCTGGCAGGAATTGAACCCACGACCCCTTGGTTCGTAGCCAAGTACTCTATCCAACTGAGCTACAGCCGCACAGCTTGCGATTATAGCATCTTCGCAACACCCGGTGGCTCGGCGGCGAAAGAAAGAGAGCAGTCGACGCGATGGGCTCGAGCCATCGATCAACTGCCTGCGAGTCTACGTCGAGCCAAGTCTGCATCAAAGTTTTGGTGAAAATGTGAACTAAATCATGACACCCAGCTTACATGGGCACTGCACCTACAGCGCCGCTTGGTCGACTGGCGCTAAAAACGGTTCTCATTGGTTTATTGGATGGAGGTCCCGATGTTCAGCTTTTTCCAGCCCAGTCGAAACGGCCACCTCAGGCGAGTCATGGCGCTTCTCGAAGAAGCCCACCTCGCACGTATCGAGCATCAGGCTGCCGCCGAACATCATGGTGCCCTGGCCCGGATGTACTCCGAGCGCGCCAAGAGACTGGAGCGCGAGCTCTACGGCTCGGCACAGATACCGCTCGGGGACACATCCGCCAAAGGCCAGGACGAGAAAGCGGTCCTCTATGCCTTGGATCCAAGTCGCCGGATCGAGACACAAGCAAAGGCTTGAGGATTGGCCCGCGACTGCGGGCGCCAAGGCGTGGTGGTAGGCCGTGATGGGCTTGAACCATCGACCAACGGATTATGAGTCCGCTGCTCTAACCAGCTGAGCTAACGGCCCGCACATCAAGGATTCTAGTGGGCGCAGGGCGCCGCTATTTGCGGTGGCTCAGCGCATTGGTGACCAGCCGCGACGTGATGTCGACGATCTGGATCATGCGCTCGTAGGGCATGCGCGTCGGACCGATGACGCCAAGCGTGCCCACCACCTCGCCGTCGACCTCGTAGTTCGCGCTCACGATCGACAGGTCGTCGAAGGGCACCACCTGGCTTTCTCCACCGATGAAGATGCGCACACCGTCTGCCTTGCTCGACACGTCGAGCAGGCGCATCAGTTGCGCCTTCTGCTCGAACAGCTCGAACGCACGGCGCAGGTGGCTCATGTCGCTGGAGAAATCGGTGACGGCCAGCAGATTCCGCTCGCCCGCGATCACCACTTCGTCCTGGGCTTCCGTCAGCACCTCGGAACTCACCTGGACTGCGGCCTGCATCAGCGCAGCGATCTCGCCGCGCAATTGCTCCATCTCGGACTGAAGCCGGTCGCGCACCTGCTCGATCGACAAGCCCGCAAAGTGCGTGTTGATGTAGTTCGATGCCTCGACCAGTTGCGACTGCGAATAGTCGACCTCGGGGAAGATCACCCGGTTCTGCACATCGCCGTCGGGCGACACGATGATCACGAGCAGGCGGCGGTCGGAAAGGCGAAGAAACTCGATCTGACGAAAAACGGATGCGCGGCGCGGCGCCATCACGACGCCGACGAACTGCGACAGGTTCGACAGCAGGTTCGCCGCGTTCGCGATCACCTTCTGCGGCTGGTCGGGAGCGAGGCTCGGCGGCGTGAACTGCTCGCGCTGCGCAGTCAGCATGGTGTCGACGAAAAGCCGATAGCCGCGCGCAGTTGGAATGCGGCCTGCAGAGGTGTGCGGACTGGCGATGAGCCCGAGCCCTTCGAGGTCGGACATCACGTTGCGGATGGTCGCAGGCGAAAGCTCCAGCCCCGAAGCCCGGGAAAGCGTGCGCGAGCCTACCGGCTGGCCCTCGGCGATGTAGCGCTCGACCAGCGTCTTGAGAAGCAACTTGGCGCGATCGTCCAGCATCGACTGATTTTAATGTTGTAATTTGTACATGACATCCAGCTTTCGGCACGTGGCCCTGATAGGTAAATACCAGGCTTCGGGCGCGCGGGCGCAGGCCGGCGCGTTGGACGAGGTCATGGAGGGCATCGGCGCCTTCCTGGAATCGCAAGGCTGCGAGGTCTTTGTCGAACAGCCGCGCGACGGCGAATGCGGCCAGACCCGCTACCCCGCACTGACTGTCGAACAGATCGGCCAGCGATGCGATCTGGGCCTGGTGGTCGGCGGCGACGGCACCATGCTCGGCATCGGGCGCCAGCTGGCGTGCTACGGCGTTCCACTGATCGGCATCAACCGCGGCCGGCTCGGCTTCATCACCGACATTTCCCTCGACAACTACCAGGCGACGCTGATCCCGATGCTGGCCGGCGAGTGCGAGGAAGACCACCGCAGCCTCATGCACGCCCAGGTCATGCGCGACGGCGTGTCGGTGTTCGATGCGCTCGCCATGAACGATGTGGTGGTCAATCGCGGCGCCACCTCAGGCATGGTGGAGTTGCGTGTCTCGGTCGGCCGCCATTTCGTGGCCAATCAGCGCGCCGACGGCATGATCATCGCCTCACCCACTGGTTCCACCGCCTACGCGCTGTCGGCGGGCGGACCGCTGCTGCATCCGGCGGTCCCGGGATGGGTGATGGTTCCCATTGCGCCCCACACGCTCTCGAACCGCCCGATCCTGCTGCCGGATGCCGACGAGGTCCTGATCGAGCTGGTGGGCGGCCGCGATGCGAGCGCCAGTTTTGACATGCAATCATTGGCTTCTCTTGCCATCGGCGACCAGGTCGTGGTGCGCCGCTCCGACTACCGGGTGCGTTTTCTGCATCCGAAAGGCTGGAGCTACTTCGACACATTGCGCAAGAAGCTGCACTGGAACGAAGGAGGTTCCTGACATGGCATTGCGCCGCATCGCCCTGCGCGACTTCGTGATCGTGCGCGCGCTCGAACTCGATCTCTCCACGGGCTTCACCGTCCTCACCGGCGAAACCGGCGCGGGCAAGTCGATTCTGATCGACGCGCTCCAGCTGGCGCTCGGCAACCGTGCCGATGCCGGCGCCGTGCGCGAAGGCGCCGAGCGCCTGGACGTGAGCGCGGAGTTCGACACCGATCCTGCCTTGGCCGCCTGGCTGGACGAAGGCGGCTTCGAAGCGGGCGATGTCCTGCTTCTGCGCCGCACGGTCGACCTTCAGGGTCGCAGCCGCGGCTGGATCAACGGCAGCCCCGCCACCGCGACCCAATTGCGCGAGCTCGGCGACCGGTTGCTGGACATCCACGGCCAGCATGCATGGCAAAGCCTCACCCGGCCCGAAGCCGTGCGCGGCCTGCTCGATGCCTATGCCGGTGTGGACACTGCCGTGCTCGATAGCGCCTGGCAGAACTGGCGGCAAGCGATCGCTGCGCTCGACAAGGCGCGCTCGGCGCAGGATTCGCTGCAGCGCGAGCGAGAGCGCTTGCAGTGGCAGGTGGGCGAGGTGATGAAGCTCGCGCCCGGCGCCGACGAGTGGGAGGAGCTTTCGGCCAGCCACACCCGCATCTCCAATGCGCAGGCGCTCATCGATGCCGCCGAGGGCGCGTGCAGTGCCCTGGAAGACGATGACAGCGGAGCGCTCGCCGCGTTGAGCCGCGCCGTCACGCTGCTGCAGAACTGCGAGCACATCGAGCCGGAGTTCAAGGCGCTGGGCGAGGTTCTGGCCTCGAGCGTGGCGCAGGCCTCTGACGCTGCGCATTCGCTGCATGGCTACCTGCGCCAGGCCGACACCGATCCCGAGCGACTCGCCGAATTGGACGAGCGCATGGGACTCTGGATGTCGCTCGCCCGCCGCTACAAGCGCACGCCGGCTGAACTGCCGTCCTTGCTGGCCGGCTGGCAAACAGAGTTGCAGGCCCTCGACGCGCAGAGCGACCTCGAAGCCCTCGAGCGTGCCGAACAGACGGCACAGCAGGCTTACATGAAGGAAGCCAAGACGCTGGGCAAGGCACGCAAGCAGGCGGCGCCCCGGTTGGCACAGGCCGTGACACAGGCCATGCAGGGCCTCGGCATGCAAGGCGGCCGCTTCGACGTCGCGCTGGAGCCGCTCGCCGAACCGGGCCGCGCGGGGCTCGAAGACATCGCTTTCCTGGTGAGCGGCCACACCGGCAGCACGCCGCGGCCCATTGGCAAGGTGGCTTCGGGTGGCGAACTCTCGCGCATCGCCCTCGCGATAGCGGTCACGACCAGCCAGCTCGGCGCGGCACAGACGCTGATCTTCGACGAGGTCGACGCAGGCGTCGGCGGCGCGGTGGCCGAAACCGTCGGCCGCCTCATGAAACAGCTCGGCCGCGACCGCCAGGTGCTGGCGGTCACGCACCTGCCGCAGGTGGCGGCCTGTGCGGACCACCACCTGCTGGTCGCCAAGCACCAGACCAGCGCCAAGAGCCAGGACGGCATTCGCACCGAAAGCGGCGTCTCGGTGCTCGACGAGGACACCCGGCCGCGCGAGATCGCGCGCATGCTGGGCGGCGAGCGCGTTTCGCAGACATCGCTCGCGCACGCGCGTGAAATGCTGGGCAAGAAGACGCCGGAGACCTCATCGTGAGCCTCGAACTGGTGCTGATCACCGGCATGTCCGGCTCGGGAAAATCCGTAGCACTGCATGCCCTCGAAGACGCGGGCTATTACTGCGTCGACAACCTGCCGCCCGAGTTGCTTGCACCCTTCATCGCGCTGCAACGGCAGCAGCAGACACCGCGCGTCGCGATCGCCATGGACGTGCGCAGCGGCGTGTCGTTGCCGCTCGTTCCCCAGCAGCTCGACGGCCTGCGGCGCGACGGCATATCGCTGCGCTCGCTGTTCCTCGATTCGACCACCGACGCGCTGGTGCGCCGCTATTCGGAAACCCGGCGCCGCCATCCCCTCTCACGCCAGGAAGGCCGGACCGATTCCCCCGATCAGCAGCGGGCGCTGATTCAGGCCATCGAACTCGAGCGCGAGCTGCTGGCCGATCTGCGCGACGGCGCCGACGTGATCGACACCAGCATCATTCGCCCGGCCCAATTGCAGAGCTACATCAAGGCGCTGATCGCGGCGCCGGAGAGCACGCTCACGCTGGTGTTCGAATCCTTTGCGTTCAAGCGCGGCGTGCCGCTCGATGCCGACTACGTGTTCGACGTGCGCATGCTTCCCAATCCGCACTACGTGCCCGCGTTGCGACCGCTGACCGGGCGTGACGCGGCCGTGATCGACTGGCTGCGCGAACACGAGGATGTCGCACGCATGTACGGCGACATCGAACAGTTCCTCGATCGCTGGCTCGATGCGCTGGCCCGCGACCATCGCAGCTACGTCACCGTGGCGATCGGCTGCACCGGCGGCCAGCACCGCTCGGTCTTTCTCGTGGAGCAGTTGGCGCGCGGCTTCGGCGCACGCTGGGCGGCGCTCAAGCGGCACCGCGAGCTCGAAAGCGTCTAGGTCGTCAGGAGTTTGCGCACGGGCGCCGGCAAACCGAGAGCCGACCACCGGCCGGCCTCAAACCATTCGCCGGCATCACTGAGGGGCTGCGCGGCGGTGCACTCGACCGATACAGGATGCAGGTGCAGATCCTTGTGCGTCAGCACATGCACGAAAGCCGCGTCGTCGCGTGCGGTCTGGCGGTCGTCGGGCGCCAATTCGTCCAGCAGCGAGGCCCGGCTCTCGTAGACCGGCAGGCAGTACAGCCCTGCCCAGATGCCGCGCGAGGGACGTTTCTCGAGCCACACGCGGCCGTGCGCATCGCGCGCCTGCAGCATCCACAACGACTGGGCACTGCGCCGAAGCTTGCGCGTCTTGACCGGGAAGCGCTCGGGCTCGCCCTCGCGCCGCGCCGCGCACAGGTCACTGACCGGACAGATCATGCAACTCGCCTTGCGCGGCAAGCAGACGGTGGCGCCCAGATCCATCAGGCCCTGGGTATAGCGTGCGATGGCACGCCGATGCGCCGCCGCTGGCAGCAGCGCCGTGGCCATGGCCCACAAGGCCCGCTCCTGCGCAGCGGACGAAAGATCGCCCTCGAAAGCCAGCATCCGCGCCAGCACCCGCTTCACGTTGCCATCGAGAATGGCGACCCGCTCGCCAAAGCAGAAGGCAGCAATCGCGGCGGCCGTCGAACGGCCGATGCCCGGCAATGTCTGGAGTTCGGCAGCGGTGCGCGGAAATGCGCCGCCGAAGCGCGACACCACCTCCTGCGCGCAGCGGTGCATGTTGCGCGCACGGCTGTAGTAGCCCAGGCCGCTCCACAAGCCGAACACCTCGTCCTCGGCGCCGGCGGCGAGCGCCTGCACCGTCGGAAATCTTTCGAGAAAGCGTGCGAAATAGCCCAGCACCGTCGACACCTGCGTCTGCTGGAGCATGACTTCGGAAAGCCAGACGCGATAGGGATCGTGCGTGTTCTGCCATGGCAGCTCGCTGCGCCCATGGCTGCGTTGCCAATCGACAATGCGCGCTGCGAAACTCGACGCCAGCGCCTGCAGTGCTCCCTCCGGATCTTCAGGCGGCACTGAGTTCGTTGCGCGCCGCGGCAGCAGTGGGCGCTTCATTGCTCGTCAACAGGCCGGTGAATTCGCGCAGTCGCGCGTGGAGTTCGGTGAGGCCGCTTTCCTGGGCCGCGAGTTCGGCGAGGCGCTCGTCGAGGTTGCCTGCCGCGCCCTGGATGCGCTCGACCGCCTCAATGCGCTTGGTGAAGTTGCGGCGGCGTTCCTTGAGCTGCGCATCGAGCTGGGCGCCGGCGCCCTTGCTCCAGCGCTCCACCTCGGTCATGGCTGCTTCGTTGACCACACGCAGCCGGCTTGCCAGCGCGCGCACGAGCTTGTCGCAGAAGTCCGGCTGCGCCAGCTTGAGCAGGTTGCCGATGCCGAGGTAGTGGATGTGGCTGCGCTCGATCTGGCTCAGTTGCTGTTCGAAGCCCATCAGGTCGGGCTCCGCCGGCGCCTGCAGCGCGAAGCCATGCTCGGCGTTGAGCTGGCGGAACGTGGCGTGCAGCATCGACTGGATCTCGGCCGTGGTCGCCTGCACCTCGCGCAGGTTGTTGCGCAACGAGTCGAAGGTTTCGCCGTACACCTTGCGCACGTTGAACTTGATGCCCGGGCGCTTGAGCGCGGAGGCCAGGCGGCCCATGTCGGCCTTGAGCGCGGTGCTGCCGAGCACCGCGTACACCTCGCGCAACAGCTTGCCCTGCACCGAGCGCAGCGCCAGGATGCGCGCGTTGCTGCCTTCGAACTCGGTTTGCTCCTGCTCTATGCGGCTTCGCATGTGGCGGATGACCGACACGTTCTTGCCGCGCAGGCCTTGCAGTTCCAGCGCCTGCTCCGAAAGATCGCGTTGGCGAACCTTGAGGATGCGCGCCGCTTCGGCCTGCAGGGCCGCGATGCCCGCGTCGACAGCGAGCCGCAGCATCTTTTCGCGCTTGCCGAGCAGGCCCTCGCCCAGCACGGCTTCGAGCGCAGGAAGCCGGCTCGCCTGCAGCAGCGGCACGTCGCGGCGGATCTTGGCCTGCAGTCCTTTTTGCGCCGACACCGGCAGCACCTGCGGCAGCGGCACGCCGAGCAGTTCGGCAGCGCCCTTGCGCTGGCGCTGGATCTGCGCGTCGATCTGCGCCGGCGTGCTGAGGGTGTCCCACATGGTGTCGATCTTGTTGAGCACCACGATGCGGGTGTCGCCGGCCTCGCTTTCGGTGATCAGATGCTCGCGCCAGATGGCGAGATCGGAGCGCGTGACGCCCGTGTCCGCGGCCAGGATGAAGACCACGGCGTGCGCCTGCGGGATCAGGCTGACGGTCAGCTCGGGCTCGGCGCCGATCGCGTTGAGTCCAGGCGTGTCCAGAATCACGAGGCCTTGCTCCAGCAGCGGATGCGGCATGTTCAGTACTGCATGGCGCCAGCGCGGAATTTCGACATGCCCCTCGGCGTCGGGCACCGGATTGTCCTCGGGCGAGTCATCGTTCCAGAATCCCAGCGAACGCGCCTCGGCCTGGGGCACCCATCGAACTTCGGCCACCTTGTTCATCGTCTGCGACAACTGCTCGGCATCCTCGACGTCGATCGGAATCTCGGTCCAGTGCTCGGGCTTGTCGCGCCAATGGGCGAGCGAATACGGCTCGAGGCGGGTTTCGATCGGCAGCAGCCGCAGGCTGGGGAGATGCGCAGCGTCGTATCCGAGTTCGGTCGGGCACATCGTCGTGCGACCCGCGCTCGCCGGCATGATGCGGCGTCCGTAGGCGGCAAAGAAGATCGCGTTGATCAGCTCGGACTTGCCGCGCGAGAACTCGGCGACGAAGGCCACCATGACCTTGCTGGTGCGCATCTGCGATTCGAGATCGCGCAGCCGTTCGGCCACGCTCTGATCGAGCAGCTCGTTCTCGTCCAGCCAGCGCGAAAGCCATTTGAGGCGATGCGCGAAATTGCGTCGCCAGGCGCCATGCTGGTCGAATTGCTGATTGAAAGAACGTGTCAAGGGTGATGTAAAGGTTGCTTACAAAATATAGCACCCACTTGGGTTTCGCGCCTCATCTGTCCTCAGCGCTTTCAACGCTTTTGGCATTTTGGACAGAAATAAGTGGATCGCTGGCCTTGGCGCATCTGCCTTACAAGTGTCGCGCACACGCGGCATGGTTCCCCAGCGCGTCCGTAAACGGTTGCTTCCAGCTGGAAATAGCCGCTCTGGCCGTCGATATTGGAGAAGTCGCGCAAGGTGCTGCCGCCGCGTTCGACGGCCCGCGCCAGAATTTCGCGCACCGCGGCATGCAAGCGCACAGCGCGCGGCCGGCTGATGCGTGAAGCAGACATCGTCGGGCGGATGCCGGCGAGAAAGAGCGCCTCGGAAGCATAGATGTTGCCCACACCCACCACCACGTCGCCGGCCAGCAACACCTGCTTGATCGGCGCCCTGCGGCGCCGCAGCCCTGCGTAAAAACGGTCGATATCGAAAGCCTCGCCCAGAGGCTCCATTCCCAGGCCGCCCAACAGCTTGATCGCCAGCGGCGCAGCCTCGTCCGCGGCATAGACGACGGCGCCGAAGCGCCTCGGATCGTTGAGGCGCAGCGTGCCGCGGCTGGTCACCAGATCGAAATGGTCGTGCGTACCGGGCGAAGGCAGGCCTGCATCGAAGCGCAGGCTGCCCGACATGCCCAGGTGCACCAGCAGCAATCCGGCATCCAGGTCGATCAGCAGGTACTTGCCGCGCCGGCGCACCGCACGTACGGTGCGTCCCACCAGTTCAGCCGGCTCGACGGCAAGTGCCCAGCGCAGCGGCTTGCCCGTGCGCACGGCATCGATGCGCGCACCGGCAATGCGATCGGCGAAGCCGATCCGCGTCACTTCGACTTCAGGCAATTCAGGCATGGACGAAGGCTGACATGAAAAGAAGCCGGGGCTGAAGCCCCCGCATGACCATCGTTCAAAAGCCTGGATTATTATGGTTCGATGACCCCATCGCTCCGCCGATCCCGCCTTGCGGCGGCCGCGCTTCTGACCCTCGCCGTGCTCGCCGTCCAGGCGCAGCCTGCAACGCCAGCCCCTGCAGCGCCGACCAGTCCGGCTCCCATCATCGAACCGGCCGCGCCCGCGGCAACGACATCGGCCGCCGCGGCCCAGCGCGCCGAAAAGGCCCAGGCCTCGGCGCTCACGGCGGAGCTGTTCTACGAAGTTCTGATGGGCGAGCTGACCGCCCGCACCGGCGATCCGGGCTCGGGCTACGCGCTGGTCCTCGATGCTGCGCGCAGGTCGCGCGACGGCAAGCTGTTCCAGCGGGCGGTCGAGATCGCGTTGCAGGCGCGCTCCGGCGATGCCGCATTGGCTGCTGCGCGCGCCTGGAAGGAAACCCTGCCCGAATCGCGCGAGGCGCGGCGTTTCGAGCTGCAGATCCTGATCGCGCTGAACCGCATCGGCGAAACCGCCGAACCGCTGCGGGCCGAACTGGCCGCCACGCCGCAGGTGGAACGTCCGTTCCTGATGGCCGTGATCGCGCGCAACTATGCGCGAGCTACCGACAAGAAGCTTGCCGCTTCGGTGGTCGAACAGGCGCTGGCCGATGAACTCAAGAGCCCCGCGACGGGCGGGGCGGCCTGGAGCACGGTCGGCCGTCTGCGGCTGGCAGCGGGCGATACCTCGGGGGCGCTCGACGCCGCGCGAAGAGGCCAGGAAGCCGATCCTTCCTCGGATGGCCCCGCCATGCTGGCGCTGGAGCTGATGGACCCCGGCCAGCCGTTGGCCGAACCGCTGGTGAAGCGCTACCTCGCGGGCCCGAAGGCGCTGCCGGAACTGCGCGTCGCCTACGCGCGGGTGCTGGTGGAAGGACGCCGCTATGAAGATGCCAGCGCGGAACTCGCCGCGCTCACCGTGGCCCGTCCCGAACTGGCCGAACCCTGGCTGCTGCTCGGCAGCCTGCAAACGCAGGCACGCCAGGATGCGGCGGCCGAAAGCTCGCTCAAGCGCTACATCGGCCTGGCCGATACGCAGCGCGATGCCGAGGCGCGCAGCCGCGGCCAGACCCAGGCCTTTTTGCTGCTGGCGCAACTGGCGGAGCGCCGCAAGGACTTCAAGGGTGCCGAGCACTGGCTGGGCCGCATCGACAGCACCGACGACCTGGTAGGCGCGCAGACGCGCCGCGCGGCACTGCTGGTGCGCCAGGGCAAGCTGCCCCAGGCACGCGAGCTGGTTCGCGGCTTGCCCGAACGCACTGCTGACGAAAAGAAGCAGAAGTTCCTGGCCGAGGTCCAGCTGCTGCGCGATGCCAAGCAATACCAGGCCGCCTACGACATGCTGACCGAGGCCAGCACGGCCGCGCCGCAGGACACCGACCTGATCTACGACCGGGCGATGGTGGCCGAGAAGCTGAACCGTCTCGACGAGATGGAACGCTTGCTGCGCCGCCTGATCGAGCTCAAGCCCGACAACCAGAACGCCTACAACGCGCTCGGCTATTCGCTGGCCGATCGCAAGGTCCGGCTGGAAGAGGCGCGCACGCTGATCCTGAAGGCCGTGCAGCTGGCCCCGGAAGACCCGTTCATCGCGGACAGCCTCGGATGGGTCGAGTTCAGGCTCGGCAACATCGACGAAGCCATGCGCATCCTCGAGGCGGCCTACAAGCGCCGGCCCGACCCGGAAATCGGCGCGCACCTCGGCGAAGTTCTCTGGGCCAAGGGCCAGCGCGACCGCGCGCTTTCCATCTGGAAGGAAGCGCACCTGGTCGATGCCGACAACGAGACGCTGCAGGAAACGCTCAAGCGCCTGCGCGTAAAGCTTTGAACCGCCGCCTGGCATTGAGCGCCGGCGCCGCCGGCGTGTTGCTGCTCGCGGGCTGCGCCAGCCCGGTCGGCCCGACCGGCGCGATTGGCGCGGTCGGCACCGAAGCCTGGAGCGGCCGGCTGTCGCTGCGCATCGACAGCGAGCCGGTGCAGACTTTCTCGGCCCTGTTCGAACTGCGCGGCGCGCCGCGGGCCGGCGAGCTCACCCTCACCAGCCCGATTGGCAGCACCTTGGCCCAGCTTCACTGGGCGCCCGGCGAAGCGCTGCTGAAGGACGGCAGCAAGACGCGGCGCTTCGACTCGCTCGACGCGCTCATCGAGGCGGCGACGGGTGCCGCCATTCCGGTGGCTGCGCTGTTCGGCTGGCTGGCGGGCCGCGAAGAGCGCGTGCCGGGTTGGCGGCCCGACCTGTCGCAGATCGGCACAGGACGATTGCAAGCCACCCGCGACGCACCGCAGCCGCGGGCCGATCTGCGCATCGTCTTCGAACGCGCATGAAGGCGATCTACGACCTTCCGGCGCCGGCCAAGCTCAACCTCTTTCTGCATATCACCGGCCGGCGTGCGGACGGCTACCACCTGCTGCAGTCGGTGTTCATGCTGATCGACTGGTGCGACACCCTGCATGTCGAAATACGCGGTGACGGCGCCGTCACCCGCGAAGACCTGACGACCGCGCTGCCGCCCGACGACTTGGTTGTGCGCGCCGCGAAGGCGCTTCAAGCCTTTGCCCAAACCCCGCAAGGCGCCCATATCGGAATCGCGAAGCAGGTGCCGGCCCAGGCCGGCATGGGCGGCGGCTCCTCGGATGCCGCCACCTGCCTCCTGGCGCTCAATCGCCTGTGGGGACTGAAGTTGCCGCTGTCGAAACTGGAGCAGATCGGCCTGGCGCTGGGCGCCGATGTGCCCTTCTTCCTGCGTGGACGGAACGCCTGGGTCGAGGGAATCGGCGAAGAGATCACGCCCATCGAGCTGCCGCCGGGATGTTTTGCCGTCGCCAAGCCGCCCGAGGGACTCGACACCCGTCTGATTTTTGCAGCGCCCGATCTTCAGCGCGCCACACCCGCTGCTATAATCTCGGGCTTTGCTGCACACAGCGGGGCTGGAGCCACAAGTTTCAGCTTTGACTTCGGTCATAACGATCTGCAGCCGGTTGCCGAGCGGCTTTGTCCCGCGGTCACCGAAGCCGTCGAATGGCTCGGTCGCCAAGGACTTCAGGCCCGGATGACCGGTTCGGGGAGTTCGGTGTTCGCAGCGATGCCGCACCAAGCGGAACTCGCCACGGCGCCCTCGGGCTGGCAGGTTCGCAAGTGCAGCAATCTGGCCGTTCATCCCCTCGTGGGCTGGGCGGGCTAGAAGATCAGAGCGCTTTTGTGATCTGATGCGACATATATCGGTTGACGACCCTGGTCGTCGACCCGTGTAGGGGAGTCGCCAAGCTGGTTAAGGCACTGGATTTTGATTCCAGCATGCAAAGGTTCGAATCCTTTCTCCCCTGCCAAATCTTCATTGACACGTAGATTGGCGGCCCTCCAAAAGGGCCATTTCGCATTGCCGGATGCATTTTGCCGGGACGCTCATGCAGGTTCACCACCCTGATTTCATGGTTTTCACCGGCAATGCCAACCCGGGCCTTGCCGCAGAGATCGCGCAGCATCTGGGCACCTCGCTGGGCGCCGCCCGCGTCGGTCGCTTCTCCGACGGCGAAGTCACCGTCGAGATCAACCAGAACGTGCGGGCGCGCGACGTGTTCGTCGTCCAGTCGACCTGCGCGCCGACCAACGAGAACCTGATGGAACTGCTCATCATGGTCGACGCGCTCAAGCGCGCTTCGGCCGAGCGCATCAGCGCGGTGATTCCCTACTACGGCTATGCGCGCCAGGACCGCCGCCCGCGCTCGAGCCGGGTGCCGATCTCGGCCAAGGTGGTGGCCAACCTGCTCGAAACGGTGGGCGTCGCCCGCGTGCTGACCATGGACCTGCACGCCGACCAGATCCAGGGCTTCTTCGACATCCCGGTCGACAACATCTATGCGTCGCCGGTGCTCCTGGGCGATCTGCGCCAGCAGAACTACGAAGACCTGATCGTGGTCTCGCCCGACGTCGGCGGCGTGGTTCGCGCCCGCGCCCTCGCGAAGCAGTTGAATTGCGACCTGGCGATCATCGACAAGCGCCGTCCGCGCGCCAACGTGAGCGAGGTCATGCACGTGATCGGTGAAATCGACGGCCGCAACTGCGTGATCATGGACGACATGATCGACACCGCCGGCACCCTGGTGAAGGCGGCCGAAGTCCTGAAGGAACGCGGCGCCAAGAAGGTGTACGCCTATTGCACGCACCCGATCTTCTCGGGCCCCGCCATCGAGCGGATCGCCCAGGGCAGCGCGCTCGACGAAGTGGTCGTGACCAACACGATCCCGCTGTCGAGCGTCGCGACGGGCTGCACCAAGATCCGCCAGCTCTCCGTGGCACCGCTGATCGCCGAAACGATCCAGCGCATTGCCAAGGGCGAGTCGGTGATGAGTTTGTTTTCGGACCAGGAAAATCTCTTTTAGAAGAGCCTGGTCTGAGCAAGAAGCCGGGCTCCCTTCGAGGAGCCCATTTTGAAACCGGAGTCGCACTGGTCGCGGTCGACTTCCACAGGAGTAGTTATGAAATTCGTCGCTTATGAGCGCGCAAAGCAGGGCACGGGTGCGAGCCGCCGTCTCCGCATCACGGGCAAGACGCCCGGTATCGTCTACGGTGGCGAAGGCCAGCCGCAATTGATCGAGCTCGATCACAACGCGCTGTGGCACGCCCTCAAGAAGGAAGCCTTCCACTCGTCCATCCTCGAGATGGAACTCGCCGGCGCTACGACCAAGGTCCTGCTGCGCGACGTGCAATACCACCCGTTCCGCCCGCTCGTGCAGCACGTCGACTTCCAGCGCGTCGATGCCCGCACCCGAATGACGGTCAAGGTGCCCCTGCACTACAAGGGCGAGGAAGAGTCCACGGCCGTCAAGCTGGACCACAACCTCGTGAACCACGTGATGACCGAAATCGAAGTCAGCTGCCTGCCGGCCGACCTGCCCGAGTTCATCGAAATCGACCTCTCCGGCCTGACGAAGAACGCCACGCTCCACGTCAACGACATCACGCTGCCCAAGGGCGTGAAGTTCGTGAGCCACGGCAAGGTCAACCCGGTGCTGGTGTCGGCCGTGCCGCCGCTGGTGGCTGAAGAAGCCGCTCCGGCAGCCGAAGGCGCTGCCCCGGCAGAAGGCGCCCCGGCTGCCGCCAAGACGGACGCCAAGGCTGCGCCTGCCAAGAAGAAGTAATTTCTTCGCGCCTCCAGCCTGAAACGGCCCGCCTCGCGCGGGCCGTTTTTCTTTTTGCAGCCACGGATAATCCCCTCCATGATCAAGTTGTTCGTCGGCCTGGGCAACCCCGGCCCGGAGTACGAAGCCACGCGGCACAACGCAGGCTTCTGGTGGATCGATGCGCTCGCGCGCGAGCGCAAGCTCGCGCTTTCGCCCGAGCGCGCCTACCACGGCCTGGTTGCGCGCATGCAGATCGGCGGGCAGCCCGTGTGGCTGCTCGAGCCGCAGACCTTCATGAACCTCTCGGGCAAGTCGGTTGCCGCATTGGCCCGATTCTTCAAGATCGAGCCGAACGAAATCCTGGTGGTGCACGACGAGCTCGACGTGGTGCCCGGCCAGGCCAAGCTGAAGCTCGGCGGCAGCCATGCCGGGCACAACGGCCTGCGCGACATCCATGCGCAGCTCGGCACCGGCGACTACTGGCGGCTGCGCCTGGGCATCGGCCATCCGGGCGTGAAGTCCGAGGTGGTCGGCTGGGTGCTGAAGAAACCCCTCAAGGAACAGCGCGAAGCGATCGACGACGCGATCGCCCGCACCCTGCATGCCTTTCCGGCGCTGGTGGCCGGCGAGATGGACAAGGCGACCCTGCTCATCCACACGAGCAAGCCGCCGCGCCCCAAACCACCGCGGCGCGAGCCGGGCGACGGGGGTGAACCCGCCGCGGGCTAGCGGAAAGCGAAGCAAGGGAGAGAAAGAAAAATGAAACTGTCAGAAGCATCGATCGCCGCCCTCCTCGCGGCAGCCTGCGCCCAGTTGGTGCCGCCTGCAGCCCACGCAGGCACGGAAACCTGGCGCTGCGGCAACACCTATACCGACCAGCCGTGCCAGGGCGGCAAGGCGATAGTCCTCGACGACGCGCGCGATGCGACGCAAAAGCGCGAGGCCGACGGCGCCACGCGGGAGGCCCTGGCTGCCGCCGAACCGCTGGAGCGGGAGCGTGTCCGGCTCGAGTCCGCGCAGGCCCGCCGCGCACCAGCGCTGATCGACAACAAGCCGCTCAACGCGAAGCCGGATCCACCGCAAGGCCCGGGCGTTGTGCAGAAAAAGAAGAAGATCAAAAAGGAATCCGACTACTTCAGCGCCCACGACCCGATCGCCACGGCGAAGAAGAAGGCCGCAAAGGCCGCCAGCAAGAGCGCCGGCAAAAGCTAGGAAGCCGCCTTGGCGGCAGTCAGCCGCTGGAACTTCTGCCACAAGGTCTCACGCGTCTCCAGATGCGCGGGATTCTTCGGGATGCAGGCCACCGGGCACACCTGCACGCACTGCGGCTCGTCGAAGTGGCCCACGCACTCGGTGCACCTGTGCGGGTCGATCTCGTAGATCTCCACGCCCATGTAGATCGCGTCGTTGGGGCACTCCGGTTCGCACACATCGCAGTTGATGCATTCGTCGGTGATCATGAGGGCCATGGCGCGAATTATCCGCCGGCCGCCGCGGGGCCGCCCCCAAGGCGGCCGAAGCCCCCACAGGGGGCAGTGAGGACGCGAAGCGCCGAACGTGGGGGCAAACAGTTCAGGCATGGTCGTTGCGTCCGTCGGGTTATGCTGCCCCCCGCCCTATGAGCCTGTTTCTCTTCAAGCGCTTCGTGACGCTGATCGCCACCTTGATCGGCGCTTCGGTCATCGTGTTCCTCGTGCTGGAGATCCTGCCCGGCAATGCCGCGCAGATGCTCATGGGCCCGGACGCCTCGCCCGACGCGGTGGCGGCGCTGGCCGCCAAGCTCGGGCTCGACCAGCCGGCCTGGACCCGCTACTGGCACTGGATCGGCGGTTTGCTGACCGGCGAGCTCGGCGACAGCTACGCCTACAGCTCGCCGGTGCTCGACCTGATCCTCGAGCGCCTCGCGCTGACCGTGCCGCTGGCGCTGCTCGCGATGA
Source organism: Variovorax sp. Soil_C_33 (assembly GCF_057656935.1). NCBI lineage: Bacteria > Pseudomonadati > Pseudomonadota > Betaproteobacteria > Burkholderiales > Comamonadaceae > Variovorax > Variovorax sp. Soil_C_33. Next base: position 44,660 of record NZ_JBDGJK010000013.1, on the reverse strand, counting down.
CCCTCACCACCGTGCTGGCGCTCATCGTGGGCGTGACGGCCGCGGCGCGCCACAACAAGCTCGGCGACGTCGGCCTCATGGGCCTGACGCAGGTGGGCATCGCTATCCCCAACTTCTGGTTCGCGATCCTCCTGATCCTCGTCTTCTCGGTGCAGTTGCAGTGGTTCTCTGCCGGCGGCTTCGAAGGCTGGGGGGAAGGCGTGTTCGCCGGGCTCAAGGCGCTGCTCTTGCCGGCCCTCTCGCTCGCGGTGGTGCAGGCCGCGATCCTGGCACGCATCACCCGCTCGGCCGTGCTCGAGGTGATGCGCGAAGACTTCGTGCGCACCGCGCGCGCCAAGGGCGTTTCGCAGCGGGCCGTGCTGTGGACCCATGTGCTGCGCAATGCGCTGATCCCGGTGATCACCGTGATGGGCATGCAGTTCTCCGAGCTCTTGGCCGGCACCATCGTGGTGGAGAACGTGTTCTACCTGCCGGGTCTGGGCCGGCTGATCTTCCAAGCCATCAGCAACCGCGACCTGATCGTGGTGCGCAACTGCGTGATGCTGCTGGCCGCGATGGTCGTCATCGTCAACTTCGTGGTCGATGTCCTGTACGCCGTCATCGACCCGCGCATCAAGGCGAGCGACATATGAGCCCCCTCGGCTTTTCACTCCGCTTCGCTGCGTGTAACTCCACCCCCCGTGGGGGCGGCGCAGCGCGCCTTGGGCCGGCCCGGCGGCGACCGCTATGAGCGCCGTTCCCACCCAAGTGCCGAGTGCAGCCGCCTTCAAGGTGCCCGGCTTCTGGCGCCGCGCACTGCACCACCGCAGCTTCACCATCGGCGCCGTGCTCACGCTGCTGCTGCTGCTCGCGGCCGCCGTCTCGCTGATCTGGACCCCCTGGTCCCCGTACGAGATGGACATCGCCAACAAGCTCAAGCCGCCGAGCGGCGCGCACTGGCTGGGCACAGACACCTTCGGCCGCGACGTGGCCTCGCTGCTGCTGGTGGGGGCGCGCGCGTCCATCCTGGTCGGCGTGATCGCGGTCGGCATCGGCCTGGCGGTGGGCACCGCGCTCGGCCTGCTCGCGGCGGCGCGGCGCGGCTGGGTGGAGGAAGCGATCATGCGCTTCACCGATTTCTCGATGGCCTTTCCCGCCATCCTGTCGGCCATCATGATGACGGCGGTGTTCGGCGCCGGCATCGTCAACGCGATCATCGCGATCGGCATCTACAACATCCCGACCTTCGCCCGCATCACGCGCGCATCGGCCAACGCGATCTGGTCGCGCGAGTACGTGGCGGCCGCGCGCGCCTGCGGCAAGGGCGCGTTCGCGATCACCATGCAGCACGTGCTGCCCAACATCTCGGCCGTGCTGATCGTGCAGATCACGATCCGCTTCGCCATCGCGATCCTGGCCGAGGCCGCCCTCTCCTACCTCGGCCTCGGCACGCAGCCGCCGCAGCCTTCCTGGGGCCGCATGCTCAGCGAAGCCCAGACCATGATGTTCCAGGCGCCGCTGCTCGCGGTCTTTCCGGGCATGGCGATCGCGCTGGCTGTGCTCGGCCTCAACCTGCTGGGCGATGGCCTGCGCGATCTGCTCGATCCGCGCCTGGCCCGCGCCCGTTAGGTCCCGCACCATGCCTCTGCTCGAAGTCAACAACCTTCACGTCCAGCTGCAGACACAGCGCGGTCCCGCCGAGGCCGTGCGCGGCATCGGCTTCACGCTGGAACGCGGCGAGACGATGGGCATCGTCGGCGAGTCGGGTTGCGGCAAGTCGATCACGGTGCAGTCGCTGATGGGGCTGCTGCCGGCCAGCGCCGAGGTGACGGGCAGCATCCGCTTCGACGGCACCGAACTCGTCGGCCTGCCCGAGCGCGCGATGTGCGATATCCGCGGCAACCGCATCGGCATGATCTTCCAGGAGCCGATGACGGCGCTGAACCCGGTCCACACCATCGCGCGCCAGGTCGGCGAGCCGCTCCGGCTGCATCGCGGCCTCTCGAACGCCGACGCGCGCCAGGAGGCACTGGCGCTGCTCGCACGCGTCGGCATCCCCGATGCCGCAGCGCGGCTCGATGCCTATCCGCACCAGTTCTCGGGCGGACAGCGCCAGCGCATCGGCATCGCGATGGCGCTGGCCTGCGGGCCCGACCTGCTGATCGCCGACGAGCCGACGACCGCGCTCGACGTCACGATCCAGAAGCAGATCCTCGAACTGATCCAGAACCTGGTGGCCGAGCGCGGCATGGCGCTGATCCTGATCTCGCACGACCTGGGCGTAATCGCGCAGAGCGTCTCGAAGATGCTCGTGATGTACGGCGGCAGTGTGGTCGAGAGCGGGCCGACCGCGGCCGTGTTCGCCGAGCGCGCCCATCCGTACACGCAGGGCCTGTTCGCCGCTCGGCCCGCGCTCGGCGCGCCGCGCGGCCTGAAGCTCGCGACCATCAAGGGCAGCGTGCCTGAGCTGGTCGACCTGCCGGCGGGCTGCCCCTTCGCGGGCCGTTGCCGCTTCACGATCGACGACTGCCACACGACGCGTCCGCCGCCCACGCAGATGCCGCACAACCACCAGGTGCGCTGCATCCGGCTCGACGACGTGATCGCCGAAGGAGTGACTGCGTGACGGCTCTGCTCGAAGTCAGCGACCTGGTCCGCCACTACACGCTGCCGCGCGAGCGCCTCTTCGGCCCGCCGCCGTCGGTCAAGGCGCTCAACGGCGTGAGCTTCAGCCTGCGCGCGGGGCAGAGCCTCGGCATCGTCGGCGAATCGGGCTCGGGCAAATCGACCATCGCACGGCTGGTGATGGCGCTCGACAAGCCGACCTCGGGCACCGTGAAGCTGCTCGGCCGCGACCTTCATGCCCTGCCCAGGGGCGAGCTGCGCGCCGCGCGGCGCGACGTCCAGATGGTGTTCCAGGACCCCTACGGTTCGCTGGATCCGCGCCAGACCGTGGCGCGGATCGTCGCCGAGCCGTTGGAGGCGCTGGCCGAAACCAGCCGCGCGGAGCAGCGCGAGCGCGCCGGCGAATCGCTCGCCGCCGTCGGCCTGCGCGCCACCGACCTCGGCAAATACCCGCACGAGTTCTCCGGCGGCCAGCGCCAGCGCATCGCGATCGCGCGGGCGCTGATCACGCGGCCCAAGCTGATCGTCGCCGACGAGCCGGTGAGCGCCCTTGACGTCTCGGTCCAGGCGCAGGTGCTGAACCTCATGCAGGACCTGCAGCAGCAGTTCGGCATCAGCTACCTGCTGATCAGCCACGACCTCGCGGTGGTCAACCACCTGTGCGACGAGGTCTGCGTGCTGCACCGCGGATTGGTGGTCGAGCGCGGCACGCCGCAGCGACTGTTCGCGCATGCGGAACACCCCTATACCCAAGCCCTGCTCGCTGCGGTACCAAGGGCGGAGCCTGCGGCCGTGCAAAGCCAGATGCTTGCGGCCGGCGAGGCCGCTCGCGCATGATGTAACGATTGCTTTCTTCTCAGTTTTTTCCTGGAGCCCTGACCATGTTGAAACGCCGCACCCTTCTGACCACCGCCGCACTGGCCACCGTGCCGCTCGCACTGCCGCAAGCCGCACTGGCGCAGGGCCGCAAGGATTCGATCGTGCTCGGCATGGCGCTGGAACCGCCGGGGCTGGACCCGACCGCGGGCGCGGCCGCCGCGATCGCCGAGATCGTGCAATACAACATCCTCGAGACGCTGACCAAGATCAATGCCGACGGCAGCGTCACGCCATTGCTGGCCGAAAGCTGGGAAGTTTCGCCGGACCTGCGCACCTACACCTTCAAGCTGCGCCAGGGCGTCAAGTTCCAGAACGGCGAGCCCTTCAATGCGCAGACGGTCAAGTTTTCCTTCGACCGCGCCGGCGGCGAGAAAAGCACCAACAAGGACAAGCGCACCTTCGCCAACATGACAACGCAGGCGGTCGATGCCAATACCGTAGTCGTCATCAACAAGGAGATCGACCCCGACCTCCTGTTCGTGCTGGGCCAGGCTACGGCCGTCATCGTCGAGCCCAAGAGCGCCGACACCAACGCCACCAAGCCGGTCGGCACCGGCCCGTACAAGCTCGACAGCTGGAGCAAGGGAAGTTCGATCGTGCTGAGCAAGTGGGAGGGTTTCCGCAATCCGGGCGCGGCGAAGCTTCGCAAGGTGACCTTCCGCTTCATCTCCGACCCGGCCGCACAGGCCGCTTCGCTCCTGGCCGGCGACGTCGATGCGTTCCCGCGCGCGGCGACACGCATCGTTCCGCAGTTCAAGAACAACCCGCAATTTCAGGTGATCCTGGGCGGCTCGCGCGCCAAGACCATTTTGGCCTTCAACAACAAGAAGAAGCCGCTGGACGATGTGCGCGTGCGGCGCGCGATCTCGGCGGCCATCGACCGCAAGGCCGTCATCGAAGGTGCGGCCGACGGCTTCGGCGTGCCGATCGGCAGCCACTATGTGCCCGGCGCCACCGGCTTCGTGGATACCACCGGCGTCAATCCCTTCAACATCGAGAAGGCCAAGGCCCTGCTGGCCGAAGCCGGCGTCAAGACGCCGCTCGAACTCACGATGACGCTGCCGCCCCCTCCCTATGCGCGCCAGGGCGGCGAGGTGATCGTCGCGCAGCTGGCCAAGATCGGCATCACCGTGAAAGTGCAGAACGTCGAATGGGCGCAGTGGCTGAGCGGCACCTATGGCAACAAGGACTACGACCTCTCGATCGTTTCGCACGTCGAGCCCTTCGACCTCGGCAACTACGCCAAGCCGGACTACTACTGGGGCTACCAGTCGAAGGAGTTCAACGCGCTGTTCGACAAGATCAAGACCACGCCCAACCCGGCCGAGCGCGTCAAGCTGCTGGGCGAGGCGCAGAAGCTGCTCGCTGCCGACGCGGCCAACGGCTTCCTGTTCCAGCCCCAGTTCCCGACCATCGCGAAGAAGGGCGTGAAGGGGTTGTGGAAAGACATGCCGATCTTCGCCAACGACCTGTCGGCGCTGTCGTGGTCGTGAGCCGCCGGGCCGCCCCCAAGGCGAACGCCGCAGCGCGCAGCGCGGAGGCTGCCGAGTGAGCCGCAACCTTCACGACCTGTCCGCACGGGAACTCGCCGCCGCCTATCGCGACGCCAGCCTTTCGCCGGTCGAAGTCACGCAGGCCGTGCTCGACCACATCGCGCGCTGGGAGCCCCATCTGCAGGCCACCTGGCTGCTGCGCCCCGAGGCCGCGCTCGAACAGGCGCACACCTCTGAAGCGCGCTGGCGGCGCGGCGAGCCGCTCGGCCCGCTCGACGGCGTACCGACGACGATCAAGGAGAACATCGCGACGCGCGGCGATCCGATGCCAGCCGGCACGGCCGCCGTCGAACTGCGGCCTGCCGCGGCCGATGCGCCCCCGGCGGCACGCCTCAAGGAAGCCGGCGTGGTCGTCGTGAGCAAGACCACCATGCCCGACTACGGGATGCTGTCCTCGGGCCTTTCGAGCTTCCACACGCTGGCGCGCAACCCCTGGGACCTGCGCAAGACCCCGGGCGGATCGAGCGCCGGCGCAGGCGCCGCGGCGGCGGCCGGCTACGGCCCGCTGCACATCGGCACCGACATCGGCGGCTCGCTCCGTCTGCCGGCGGCCTGGTGCGGCATCTTCACCCTCAAGCCCAGCCTGGGCCGGATCCCGATCGATCCGCCGTACATGGGCCGCGCCGCCGGGCCGATGACGCGCAGCGTCGCCGATGCTGCGCTCATGATGCAGGCCCTGGCCCGCCCCGACGCGCGCGACAGCATGAGCCTGCCGGCGCAGGACATCGCATGGTCCGAGTTCGATGTCCCCGCGGATCACTTGCGTGGCCTGCGCATCGGTCTTTTGCTCGATGCCGGCTGCGGCCTCGCGGTCGAGCCCGAGATTCGCGCGGCGGTCGAGCAGGCGGCGCGCCTCTTCGAGCAGGCCGGCGCCATCGTCGAGCCGATGCAGTCCTTCATGTCGCAGGCCATGCTCGACGGCATGGACCACCTGTGGCGCATGCGCTCGCTGGTGGACATGAACGCGCTCCCGCCCGCGCAGCGCGCGAAGGTGCTGCCCTACATCCGGGACTGGGCCGAGAGCGCAGCGGGCTTCAGCGGCGAGCACGTATTCCGCGCCTTCAGCCAGTTCCATGCGACGCGCGTCGCGGCGGTGGCGGCCTGCGCGAAGTTCGACTACGTGATCTCGCCCACTGCGCCGAACTCGCCGGCAGCCGCCGAACTGCCCTCGCCCACCAATGACCCGCTGCGGCCGCTCGAGCACATCGGCTTCACCGTGCCGTTCAACATGTCGGAGCAGCCGGCCGCGTCGATCAATTGCGGGTACACCAGCGAAGGTTTGCCGATCGGGTTGCAGATCGCGGGACAGCGCTTCGACGATCTGGGCGTGCTCAAGGTCTCGCGTGCCTTCGAGCTGATCCGCGAGCCGCAGCGGCCCTGGCCGGAACCGCCCGGCGCCTGAGACCTGGCGCTGCCGGCCCGCATCTCAGACGAGGTGCGAAGCCAGCAGTCCACGCGCGCGGGCGACGAAATCCGACTCGCCACGCCGCGCGGGCAGGAAATGAAAACCCACCCGCGGCAGCGCCGGCAGGCCGTGCGGCGGCGGCAGGCGCGCCACGCCCTCGCACAGCGCCGATTCGTTGAGGCAGGCCACGCCCAGCCCGGCCGCCAGCGCCGATTGCAGGCCGGCAACGCCCGAGGCCACGTGTGCCACCGAATAGGGCACGCGCCGCTTCTGCAGCAGTTGCACGGTGAACTGGTGCAGCGAGCAGGTGTCGGGCAGGACCAGGAGTCGCAGCGGGTCGCAGCGCGCGATGCGCAGGCCGGCTGCGCCCATCCACGCCAGCGATTCGCGGCGCAGCACCGGTGCCTCCGGCCTGGCCGCGGCACCCGGCGTGCCGGTGATTCGCATCGACAGGCCGACGTCGAAGTCACCCTTCGCATACCCGGCCTCGATCGCGCCGCTCTTGAGGATGCTCACGTGCAAGCGCACCTGCGGATAGCTCTCGCCGAGGCGGCTCAACAGCCGGGTCAGGTCGCCCGGCCTGAAGTAATCGGTGACTGCGAGCCGCAATTCGCCCTGCAGCGCTTCACCGCGCATATCCCGAAAGGCCTCGTCGGAGAGCGCCAGGAGCCGATGCGCATGCGCCAGCAATCGGATGCCCGCCGCCGTGGGCGCCACCCCGGCCTTGCTGCGCGTCAGCAGCGACTGGCCGACCCGTTCCTCGAGCTTGCGCATCTGCTCGCTGACGGCGGATTGCGACAGGAAGACCTGCGGCGCCGCCGCCGTGAGGCTGCCCGCTTCGGTGACGGCGACGAAGGTCCGGAGTTGCTCGAGATCGAAGGCCTGCATGGCGCAATCCATTCGTGAAACAGATGACAATCATCATATCTTCCCGCTTTTCCGATGCCATCGATCTTTCCACAATGGCGGCACCAACCACCAAAAAGGAAAGCGCCATGCCTCACATCGTCATCCATCTCTCCGGCCAACCCGACGCCCAGCTCACCCGCCGGACCGTCGACACGGTGGCAGAACTGACGCAGACCGTGCTCGGCAAGAAACTGCCGGTGATCGCCGTCACGGTGCAGTACATCGCGGACGACGCCTGGTTCGTCGGCGGCCGATCGCTGGCCGAGCTGGGCAAGTCGGCATTCCATCTGGACATCAGCATCACCGACGAGACCAACACCAAGGCGGAGAAGGCGCGCTACCTGCGCGAGGTCTACGCGGCCATGGCGGCGCTGCGCAAGAACCTGCACGATGTGTCGTACGTGCACCTGATCGATGCGCGCGCCGCCGCCTACGGCTATGGCGGCCTGACGCAGGAGTACCGCCATCAACAGGCCGGGGTCTAGCACAATAAGCTTCATGCAAGACAGCCTCGGCAACCCGGTCAGCCTGACAGACGCGGCCAGCCTGCGCGCCGTCAACGACTTCGTCGAAGGCTTCATCGCCTGCGAGGCGCGCGCGGTCGACGTGCTGGCCGCCGCGCAGGACGAGAGTCCGATCGTGCAGGCCTATTGCGCCACGCTGCACCTGTTTGCCGAATCGCGGGATGCCGCTTCCAACGCGCGCCCCTTTCTCGAGCGCGCTCGAGGCGGCGCAGCCCGCGCCAGCTCGCGCGAGCAGCGCTACATCGCGGCGGTCGCGGCGTGGTCCGATGGCGACATCGCGCGCGCGATCACGCTGCACCAGGAGCAGGCACGCGAACATCCGCGCGACCTGGCTTCGCTCAAGCTCGGCCAGTACCACTGCTTCAACACCGGCGACTGCCCCGGCATGCTGCGGCTTGCGCTGGCGGCGCTGCCCGCGGCCGCCGACGTGCCCTACCTGCACGGCATGGCCGCCTTCGGTTACGAGCAATGCCACCTGATGCGCGAGGCCGAAGCCAGCGCGCGCCGCGCGATCGCGATGGAACGCAAGGAGCCCTGGGCACACCATGCGCTCGGCCACGTCATGCTGACCGAGGGCCGGCTCGCCGAGGGCCTGGCCTTCATGCAGGAGGTGAGCGACACCTGGGTCGGACTCAACTCCTTCATGGTGACGCACAACTGGTGGCACGTGGCGCTGTTCCTGATCGACCTGGGCAGGGACGCCGAGGCACTCGCCGTCTACGACCAGCAGGTGTGGGCCGTGGTCAAGGACTATTCGCAGGACCAGATCGGCGCAGTGTCGCTGCTCGCGCGCTTCGAACTCGCGGGCATCGATGTGGGCGAACGCTGGCAGGACCTGGCCGGCTACCTCGCGCAACGGCTCGACGACCACGTGCTGCCCTTCCTCGATCTGCAGTACCTCTACGGCCTGGCTCGCGCCGGACGGCCCGAGGCCGAGGCCTTGCTGCGCAACATCGAGGCCTACGCAGCGCATGCGCCGGCCTCGTCGCGACCCGCCTGGCAGCGCGTCTGCGTGCCTGCGGCGCATGGACTCCTTGCCCATGCGCGCGGCGACTTCGGGGCAACGATCGAATCGCTGGGGCAGGCGCTCCCGCGCCTGATGGAGATCGGCGGCAGCCATGCACAGCGCGACCTGTTCGAGCAGGTTTACCTCGACGCGCTGATCCGCAGCGGCACCGCGGCCGCGCTGGCTGGCGCCCAAGGCATCCTGCAGCAGCAGGTCAACGGGCAGCCGGAATCGCTGCGCCTGCGCCGGCAGGCCGATGCGGTCTACACCGCGCTGGGTTTGCGGGCGGCGGGCAGGTCAGCGCCGGCGGTGAAAGCTCCCGCCTGAGCGCTGTCCGCACGCGGGGATCACCCCGTCAGTGCGCAGTCCGGTCGTGCCACCAGCGGCTGTAGTCCTTGTCGGTCAGCAGCGTCCACAGCGCCAGCACCAGGACCACGAGGCCGGTGATGACTGCCGTGAGCATGGCGTCGCCATGGGCGTTGAAGCCGAGCACCCACGGGGATGCCATCAGCCAGAGCCCCAGTGCCGCTTCGACCCACTCTTCCCAGGCCTGGGGGAGCAGCATGGCGCCGAAGGCCGCGGCGATGAGCGCCACGCCGACGATCACAGCGTTCGGCATGGCAGAAGCCTCGCCGGTGTAGCCCAGGATCCAGGGCGAAAGAGCCAACCAGACACCCAGTGCACCGTTGACCGGGTCTTGCCAATGCTTGAGTTGCATCATGGTCTGTACCTCCAGCCGGCAATAAGGCGCCGGCATCCGTTGGAGCCGCGCTTGACAGCCGAGTTTCCGGCCTAGGGAGCTATGCCAAATAGTGCCGGAAGGAGCATCATTCATGCTGACGAACCCACGGTATGGGCTCATTGCGAGGCAGAGCGTGGCAAGGTTCAGAACGGTCTTCTGGCTCGGCGCGGCGCTCGCCGGGGTGGCTGCGCTCGTCGCCTTCGCCGTGGACGAACTCAAGACCTCGCGGCTGCAATCGGCGCTGTGGCACGACTACGCCCGAGACGCGCGCTTCAGCGTCGATGCCGGCGCCAGCGACGCCATCCGTTTTCCCCATAGCGGCCCCTACGACGAGCGCCTGGGCTACCGCCAGCTGCCCGACTACATCGAGCGCCTGCAGGCCCAGGGCTACGTGCTGACCCGCCAGGCGCGCATGTCGCCGCGGCTGATCGAGCTGCATGAGCGCGGGCTTTTCGGGCCCTACCGCGAGAAGAACCAGGCCGGCTTGACGGTGCGCGACTGCCGCGCGCAGACGCTGCTGCGTACGCGGGTGCCCCAGCGCGTGTACGAACGCTTCGAGGAGGTGCCGCCGCTGCTGGTCAACGCCCTGCTCTTCGTCGAGGACCGCCATCTGCTGGATGCCCAGCCGGCGCAGCGCAACCCCGCGATCGATCCGGAGCGCTTCGCGAAAGCCGCGCTCGAGCAGATGCACCGGGCGCTCGACGTCACGCGCCCGGCCTCCGGCGGCAGCACGTTGGCCACGCAGATCGAGAAATACCGTCATTCGCCTGGAGGCCGCACAGCCTCGGTCGGCGACAAGCTGCGCCAGATGGCATCGGCCTCGCTGCGTGCCTACCAGGACGGCGACGACACGCTAGCGCGGCGCCGGCAGATCGTGGTCGACTACCTCGACACCGTGCCTCTGGCCGCACGTCCGGAGTACGGCGAGGTCCACGGCCTGGGCGACGGCCTGTGGGCCTGGTACGGGCGCGATTTCGGCGAAGTCAACCGCCTGCTGGCCGACACCGGCGAAGAGGCAGCCCCTTCGGACGAGGCCCTGCGCCGCCAGGCCGAGGCCTTCAAGCAGGCGCTGTCGCTGATGATCGCGCAGCGCCGTCCGTCGCAGCACCTGCTCGGCAAGGGCGAGGGCCTGGCGCGGTTGACCGACAGCTATCTGCGGCTGATGGCCGATGCGGGCCTCATCGCGCCCGCGCTGCGCGATGCCGCGCTGGCCGTCCCGCTGCAGCGTCAGGGCGAGTTGCCGACGGCGCCGCGTCCGGACTTCGTCCAGCGCAAGGCGGTGAACGCGTTGCGCACCCACGTGGCCACGCTGCTGGATGTGCCGCGCGCCTATGACCTCGAGCGCCTCGACCTGGAAGCGGAAACCAGCCTCGACAACGAGGCCCAGGCGCTTGCCACGAACGTGCTGACCCGCTTGCGCACGCCCGCCGCGACGAAGGCTGCAGGGCTCGTCGGCGATCACCTGCTCGATCCGGGCGCAAATCTCAACCCCCTGATCTACAGCTTCACGCTGTACGAGCGCGGCTCGCAGGCGAACCTGCTGCGCATTCAGGCCGACAACATCGACCAGCCCTTCGACGTGAACCAGGGCGCCAGGTTGGACCTCGGCTCGACGGCCAAGCTGCGCACGCTGGTCAGCTATCTCGAACTGGTGGCCGAGATGCACGAACGCTGGTCCGGGCTCGACGCGGCCGCGCTGTCCGCATTGAAGCCCAGCGATCGCGATGCGCTCGGCACGTGGGCGCGGCAGTACCTCCTGCGCGCCAAGGACCGCAGCCTCGCACCCATGCTGGAGACGGCGATGCAGCGCCGCTACTCGGCGAGCGCGGGCGAAGCCTTCTTCACCGGCGGCGGCCTGCATCGCTTCGAGAACTTCGATCGCACGCATGCAGACGCTTCGATGACCGTGCAGGAAGCCTTCAAGCATTCGGTCAACCTGGTGTTCATCCGCCTGATGCGCGACATCGTGCGCCACCGGATGTTCGGCAGTGCCGACGATGGCCAGCGCCTGCTGCAGGACCCGGCCGACCCGCGTCGCCGCGAGATGCTCGCGCGCTTCGCCGACCGCGAAGGCTCGGCTTACCTTGCGCGCTTCCATCGCAAGTACAAGGGCAAGTCGGCGGCCGAGGCGGAAGCGCTGCTGCTGCGCGGCGTGCGCCCCTCCGCGCCGCGCCTCGCGAGCGTGCTGTTCACGATCGAGCCCGAAGCCGGCGATGCGCAGCTCGACGAGCTGCTCGCGCGCAAGCTCGGCCGCGGTGCCGGCTCGCCGCGCACACTGCGTGCACTGCGCACCACCTATGCGGGTTTGTCGCTCGCCGACCGCGGTTACGTGGCCCGCGTGCATCCGCTCGAGCTCTGGCTGGTCGGCTACCTGCGGCGCCACCCGGACGCGACGCTGGCCCAGGCGCTGGACGCGAGCCCGGGCGAGCGACAGGAGGTCTATGCCTGGCTCTTCAAGACGCGCCACAAGAGCGCGCAGGACCGGCGCATCCGCGAGTTGCTCGAACTCGACGCCTTTGCGCAGGTTCATCGCTCATGGCAGCGCCTGGGCTACCCCTTCGCCTCGCTGACGCCTTCTTACGCCAGCGCGATCGGCGCTTCGGGCGACCGGCCGGCGGCGCTGGCGGAACTGATGGGCATCCTCGTCAACGACGGCGCGCGGCTGCCGGTGCAGCGCGTCGGCGCACTGCACTTCGCACGCGACACGCCCTACGAGAGTCGGCTCGAGCAGCGCGCCCCCGCGCTGCAGGTGCTGCCGCCCGAGGTGGCCGCGACGGCACGCCGCGCACTGTTCTCGGTGGTGCGCGAAGGCACGGCGAGACGCCTCAAGGGGACGTTCGTGGGCGCCGACGGCCGCGCGATGGAGATCGGCGGCAAGACCGGCACCGGCGACCATCGCTACGAACTCAGGGGGCGCAGCGGCCAGGTGATCGCCGAGCGCAAGATCGGCCGCTCGGCCACCTTCGTCTTCATGATCGGCGATCGCTACTACGGCACGATCCTCGCGTACGTGCGCGAGCCCCACGCCGCGCGCTATCGCTTCACGAGCGCGCTGCCGGTACAGCTGCTGAAGTCGCTGGGGCCCCAGTTGCTGCCGGTGCTCCAGCGCAACGGATGCGGCGAGAACGGCCGCTCATGATTTCCTGAGGTGGCGGCTCTGGTCGTAGGTGGGCTGCGGCGGCAGATCGGCCAGGTGCCGCGTGTCCGCCCAGTCGACGATCTCGATGCGCTCCGGCGCCGCGGCATCGGTCATGCGGATGCGGTTGAAGCCCGCATTGGGAATCTCGCTCTGCCGCGGCCCGTTCAGGCCCAGGCCGCGCGCGGTGCGCCAGACCATGTCGAGCACGCCGCCATGCGTGACCACCAGCACCTTCAGCCCTGCATGGGCGGTTGCGATGCCGCCCAGCGCCTCGATGATGCGCGCATGAAACTGGCGCGCCGACTCGCCTTCGGGCATGGCATGGTCTTCCCGGAACTGGAGCCAGTCCTCCCAGGCGCGCGGATGCAGGCGCTGGATCTCGTCGGCACGCATGCCTTCGACGATGCCGAAGTGCTGCTCTCGCAGCGCGGCCGATGTGATGACGTCGAGTTCGAGCTGGCGCGCAGCCGGTGCCGCCGTCTGCTGCGCGCGCATTAGGTCGCTGCTGATCAGCTGCTGCACCGGTTCGCCTGCGAGCCGCAGCCCGAGCCGGCGCGCCTGCTCGTGTCCAGTGTCGTTGAGAGGAACGTCGATGTGGCCTTGAAAGCGGAGTTCGCGGTTCCAGTCGGTTTCGCCGTGGCGGATCAGGATGATTTCGGTGGACATGGTCTGGGCTCTATTCTCCTCGCAGCAGATGTCAGCAATTCGGCCGCCGCCTCATTGCCTCGGATCGCGGAGAATCCGGCGATGTCCCGTCTTGTCCTGTTGCCCGGCCTCGCCTGCGACGAGCGCCTCTGGGAGGCGCAGATGCCTGCCCTGCCCGCCACGCTCGACGTGCATGTGAGCGATGCCCACATGCGCCACGATCGCATCGAAGCCATGGCCGAGGCCGTGCTGCGCGAGCATGCCGGCCCGCTGATCCTCTGCGGCGCCTCGATGGGCGGCATGATCGCGATGGAGGCCGCGCGCCAGGCGCCGGAACGCATCGCAGGGCTCGCGCTGCTCGGCACCAATGCGCGGCCGGAAACGCCCGACATGTACGCGCTGCGCGAATCGGCGATCGAGCTTTTCGAGCAGGGCGAGGCGCGCGACGTGATCGAGTTCAACGCGGGCTTCGCCTTTCATCCGGCGCAGGCCGGCGACAGGGCGCTGGTGCGGCGCTATGTCGAACTCGTGCTCGACGCCGGCGCGCAGCAGTTGATCCGCCAGAACCGCGCGCTGATGGAGCGTCCCGATGCGCGCCCGAATCTGGCTTCGCTGCGCTGCCCGGTGCTCGTGGTGTGCGGCGACGGCGATCGGCTGACGCCGCCCGAATGCTCGCAAGAGATTGCGCAGATCGTGCCGCATGCCGAGCTCGTGTGGGTGGTGGACTGCGGCCACATGCTGACCATGGAGAAGCCCGCCTTCGTCAACGCCGCGCTGGTTCCGTGGCTCGAGCGCTTGCTGGCCTAGTTCAACTGACCGCCCGTTTCGCGCACGTCCTCGCGCACCGCGAGCGATGTGCCGACTGCGATGCGCAGCGCCGCGATCACGGTCTCGAGCGCCATGCTCGGCAAGCCCGGAAAACGCGTCGCCTGTTCCGGCAGATAGGGAATGTGGATGAAGCCGCCGCGCATGCCCGGCACCGGCCGCGTCGCGATGCGGTGCATGAGACCGAAGAACAAGTGATTGCAAACGAAGGTGCCGGCTGTGTTCGACACCGCGCCCGGGATGCCTGCGGCGCGCAGATCGCGTACGATGGCCTTGATCGGCAGGCTCGAGAAATAGGCGGCCGGCGCGCCCGCCACCACCGGAACATCGATCGGCTGGCAGCCCGCGTTGTCGCAGATGCGGCCGTCGTCGACGTTGATCGCGATGCGCTCGGGCGTGATCTCGCTGCGGCCGCCGGCCTGGCCGATGCCCAGCACCAGCTGCGGCTGCAGTTCGTCGATGGCGCGATCGAGCTCGGCGAGCGCCGCGCCGAACACGCAGGAGATGCGGCGCGCATGCACCGCGGCGCCTTCGCAGCGCCAGCCGTCGAGCGCGCGCACCGCTTCCCACGAGGGATTGAGCGCTTCCTTGTCGAAGGGCTCGAAGCCGGTCAGCAACACGTTCACGGCGCGTGACGGCGCTCAAGCCGTGGCGGCGACCGCAATGCCCTCGGTCGCGAGGCGCTCGCGGATGCGCTTTGCGAACGCCAGCGCATGGGCGCCGTCGCCGTGCAGGCACACCGTCTGTGCATTGACGCCGACCACCGTGCCGTCGATGGCGGTCACCTTGTGATCGCGCACCAGGGAGAGCGTCTGCGCCAGCGACTGCTCTTCGTCCTCGATCAAGGCACCGGGCCGGCTGCGCGGCACCAGGCTGCCGTCGGGCATGTAGCCGCGATCGGCGAACACCTCTTCCACCGGCTTGAGGCCGGCGCGTTCGGCGGCGCTGATCATGCCGCTGCCCGCGAGTCCGAAGAAGCGCAGGCCGGGGTCGAAGCGCCGCACAGCCTCGCAGATCGCCTCGGCCAGCACCGGGTCCTTCACCGCCTGGTTGTAGAGCGCGCCATGCGGCTTGACGTGCGCCAGCGTGCCGCCTTCGGCCTTGACGATCGCCGCCAGCGCGCCGACCTGGTAGAGCACGCCGGCAACGATCTCTTCGGGCGGCAGCTTCATTTCGCTGCGGCCGAAGTTCTCGCGGTCGGGGAAGCTGGGATGCGCGCCGATCGCCACGCCGTTGTTTATGGCCCAGCGCACGCACTGGCGCATGGTCTTGGCATCGCCCGCATGCCAGCCGCAAGCGATGTTGGCCGAGCTCACGAGGTGAAGCAGCGCTTCGTCGTTGCCGCAGCCTTCGCCGAGGTCGGCGTTGAGGTCAATCTGCATGGCTTTCTCCTGTAGGGCAATTCTGCGCCGCGGGGCGCCAGCCTGCAGACGCCAGGGCTTGCGCCACCTGGGCCAGGTAGCGCTGCTGCTCGGCCCAGGCCTCCAACGCCGCGGCCGCATCGACCTGCACGAGCCGCAGCCGGCCGTTGAGCGGCGCCCGCGCGAGTTTCCAGAGGTCGGCCCGGATGACGACGCCGATGCGCGGATAGCCGCCGGTGGTCTGCGCATCGCCCATCAGGATGATCGGCTGCCCCGAGGGCGGCACCTGGATCGTGCCGGGGATCACCGCCGACGACAGCATGTCGGCGCTGCGTTTGCGCTTGAGCTCCGGGCCTTCCAGCCGGTTGCCCATGCGGTTGCTCTGCGACGTGGTGCGCCAAGGCTCGCGCCACAACAGCTCGCGCGAGGCCACGGTGAACTGTTCGAACTCGGGCCCCGGCATGACGCGCAGCAGCAACGCGCCGTCGTCCTCGTGCTCCCATTCGGGCGCGCGCAAGCCGAAGGGCCGCCGCGCCATCTGGGCCGCGTCCAGCGCTGGTGCGCCCAGGGGCAACCGGTCGCCCTTCTTGAGCGCGCGGCCCAGATGACCGCCGAAGCCGGCCTTCAGATCGGTGCTGCGCGAGCCGATGACCAGCGGCACGTCGATGCCGCCTGCGATCGCCAGCCAGCTGCGCAGCCCTTCCTTCGAACTCCACTGGTTGGCAGCTTCCAGCTTGAGCACCTGGCCGGCCGCCACCGGGACGCTCCAGCAGGGCCAAAGCGGCGCGCCGTCGAGCCGGGCGCCGAAGTCGTCGCCTGCCAGGGCGATGCGGGTGGGCGATTCGAACCGGATTTCGCAGCCGCCCATCGTGAGCTCGAGGCCGGCCGCGCCGTCGGCGTTGCCGACCAGCCGGTTGGCCAGCGCGAGGGCCAGCGCATCGAGCGCGCCGCCCGGGCAGATGCCCTGCTGGCGATGGCCATAGCGCCCCAGGTCCTGCACCGAAGCCAGCATGCCGGGGCGCAGGATCGCGATGCCGCCGCTCGCCGCCGTCAAAGCTCGACGCTTTCCGCGACGAAGCGCACGCGGTCGCCGGGGCGCAGCAGGGTCGGCTCGTCCGCACGCGGATCGAAGAGCTCGATCGGGGTCCGCCCGATCAGTTGCCAGCCGCCCGGCGACACCAGCGGATAGATGCCCGTTTGCTCGCCGCCGATGCCGACCGAACGGGCCGGCACCGCCACGCGCGGTTCAGCGCGACGCGGCGTCGCGAGTTCGGGCGCGAGCCCGCCCAGGAACGCGAAGCCGGGCAGGAAGCCGAGCAGGTAGACCACGTACTCGCCCGCACTGTGGCGCCGCACGACTTCGGCCGGCGTCAGACCGGTATGCGCAGCCACGTCGGCGAGGTCGGGGCCGGCCTCGCCGCCATAGGCGACCGGAATCTCGATCTCGCGCCCCTGGATCGAGGTCGCGGCCAGTTGCGGCCAAGCGGAAAGCACCTGCATCTCGAGTTCGGCGGCATCGATCTGCTCCGGGTCGAACAGCAGGCTCAGGTTGTTCATGCCGGGCAGGACTTCGTGCACGCCGCGCCACTGCACGGCTTCAGTCGCCAATGCCCAGATCTGCTGCTGCTGTGCCAGTGTCGCCGGTGCGGGGAGTTCGCACAGCAGTGCGGCATCACCCAGCGCGTGGAGACGGGGCGATGTCATTCGCGGCCGAGACTCCGCACCTTGGCCATCAGGCTGTCCTGGACGTTGGGCGAGACAAACTTGTCGACCTCGCCGCCGAGCATCGCGATCTCGCGCACGAAGGTGCTCGAGATGAACTGGTACTTGTCGCTCGGCGTCAGGAACACCGTTTCCACATCCGGCATCAGCGAGCGGTTCATGCCGGCGAGCTGGAACTCGTAGTCGAAGTCGGTCACCGCGCGCAGGCCGCGCACCATCGCCTTGCCGCCGCGCGCGACGACGAAATCGCGAAGGAGGCCAGAGAAGCTTTCCACGGTGACCTGGTCGCTGTAGGGCTGCACCGCCGTGCGCGCCATGTCCATGCGTTCCTGCAGCGTGAACAAGGCCTTCTTGTGATGGCCGGCCGCCACCGCGACGATGACCTTGGAAAATAGCTGGGTCGCTCGGCGCACCACGTCTTCATGACCGAGCGTCATGGGGTCGAAGGTGCCGGGGTATACCGCGATCACGTTGCTGGACATGGTGGCTTCCTCCTCGTGCAGTTGATGCGGCCTGATCCGGCGGATTATGCAGTGCTGTCAGTCGCAAGTATCAAGAGATGCGCATGCACCGCGCCGGCCTTGAGATAGCGATAGGCCGCGAGCCCCAACGCGGCCAGTTCCTCGTCGCTCCATCGGCGAGCGGCTTCGAGGTAGACCACGCCGTTGGGCCGCAGCGCCCGCGCCGCGGCGCGCAGCGCGGGCTCGTAGAGCGCGGCGTTCTCGAAAGGCGGATCGAGGAAGACCGCATGCACGCTGCCGGCCGGCGTGCGTTCGAGCAGGGTGACGCCGTTGCCGCGCTCGATGCGCACCGCTTCGGCTGCCAGCTTGCTCTTCAGGGTCTGCAGTTGCGCAACCAGCGCCGCGTCCTGCTCGCACAGCAGCACCGAAGCGGCGCCGCGCGACGCGGCTTCGAGACCCAGCGCGCCGGTGCCGGCGAAGGCGTCGATGCAATGCCAGCCCGGCAGTTCGCCGCCGCCGGCGCCGGCCAGACTCGCCAGCCAGTTGAACAGCGTTTCGCGCACGCGATCGGGCGTGGGGCGCAGGCCGGGCTTGTCGGCCACGGCGAGGCGCGTGCGCCGCCATTGGCCGCCGATGATGCGGATGACATGGGGCGCCTTCGCGAGCTTGGGCGAGGCTGCAGGAGTGGTTCGGGGTGTCGCTTTCACGCGCAGAGCTTAAC
The DNA here is from genome assembly GCF_057656935.1 of Variovorax sp. Soil_C_33. Taxonomy (NCBI): domain Bacteria; kingdom Pseudomonadati; phylum Pseudomonadota; class Betaproteobacteria; order Burkholderiales; family Comamonadaceae; genus Variovorax; species Variovorax sp. Soil_C_33. The sequence goes on along the minus strand of NZ_JBDGJK010000013.1, from coordinate 26,164 downwards.
GGCTGCCGCGCATGAGCTCTACGCCTTCAGGGCTTGCCGCCCACCACCACCGTCACCATCCGCTCGGGCTGCAGCTTGCGCGCGAATGCGGCCTTGACGTCGGCCGCCGTGACCGCGTTCATGCGCGCGGTCCAGGTGTCGAGATAGTCGAGCGGCAGATCGTTCCACGCGATGTTGGACACGTTGCCGAGCAGCTTGCGGTTGCTGTCGAGCAGGAGCGGGAAGCCGCCGATCAGGTTGTCCTTGGCGGCCTTGAGTTCGGCCGCGGTCGGCCCCTCGGCGACGAACTTGGCAACCACCTCGCGCGCGACCTTCACCGCCTCCGCGGCCTGGTCGGGCCGGGTCTGGAAGCCGATGCGGAAGGCGCCCGCGTGCAGCCCCGGCGAAAAGCCGCTGTAGACGCTGTAGGCCAGGCCGCGCTTCTCGCGCACTTCTTCGGTCAGGCGCGAAACGAAGCCACCGCCGCCGAGGACGTAGTTGCCGAGCGTGAGCGCGAAATGGTCCGGGTCGCTGCGCGGGTAGCCGGGCTGGCCGACCCACACGTGCGCTTGCGCCGAATCGAAAGGCAGGCGTTCGTCCTTCGCCGCCGCAAGCGCGGCGACCTGCGGCACGGGCGGCAGCGCGGCGCAGCCGCCGGGCTCGGTGGCCGTGGGCAGGCGCGACAGCAGCGTGGTCGCGATAGCCTCCGCCCGCGCGCGCGTGACCGCACCGACGATGCTGAGCTTGGCGCGGCAAGGCAGGATGAGCTGCTCGTAGCGCTGGCGCATGGTGGCGACGTCGATCCGCGCCAGCGTGGCCTCGGTCGTGTCCTGGCCATAGGGATGCGTGCCGTAGACCGCCTGCGAGAAGGCACGGCCGGCGATGGTCGCGGGCTTGGTGTTGGCTTCGCGGATCGACGCGTTGAGCTGTTCGCGCTCGCGCTTCCAGACGTCTTCGGGAAAGGCCGGTTCGCCGATTTCACGCGAAGCCAGCCGCACCGCCTTGTCGAGCAGCGCCGGCTCGGACAGCGTGCGCAGCGAGAAGCTCATGCGGTCGGAGCCCGCGCTGGCATCGAAGCTCGCACCCAGATCGGCCCAGGCTTCGCCGAGCGCGTTCTCGTCCATCGCAGGCTCGTTTCCATTCACGCGAATGCCCTTCTCGACCATGCCGGCCGTGACGCCAGCCAAGCCGGACTGCGCCGGCGGATCGCGCCGGCTGCCGGCATCGAAATCGATCTGCACGTCGACAATCGGCAAGGCGTTGGTGGCCACGAGGTAGATCTTCGCGCCGTTCGGGAGCGTCCAGTGCTCGATCGGAATGGCGGCCTGGGCGACGGCGCCGAAGAGAACCGCTGCGCCCGCCAGCACGGCACGCGCCAGGATCTGTTTCTTGAGAGTCAGCATGAAGCGAGGCCTTTCAGCGCAGTTCGCCGGCCGGCGCTGCAAAGCCGCGCGGGCGGCGATTCGTCTCGGTCGGCAGCGGGCGCAAGGCGGCGGCGGTCAGTTGGTCGTCGCCGAAGTACTTGGCAGCCACAGCCTGCACCTCCTCGGCAGTGACGGCCTGGAGCCGCGCGATGATGCGTGCGCTGGCGTCCATCGGCAGGCCCTGGATCCAGTTGCTGCCGAGCTCGCGCGCCTGGGCCATCACCGAATCCAGCTTGTAGGTTTCGCTCGCCACCCACTGGGTCTTGACGCGCGCCAGCTCGGCTGCGCCGATACCCTCGCGCGCGATCAGCGCCACCTGCGCGCGCAGCGCGGCCTCGACCGCTTCCGCGCTCTTGCCCGCGGCGGGCACGCCGTCGAGCACAAAAAGCTGCGGGCCGCGGCCGACGAAGCCCGCGTACGCGCCAGCCGAGTCAGCCACGCGGTCCGGGCCCTGGGTCAGCGCGCGGTCGAGCCGCGCGCCGGAGTAGCCGTCGAGCACGGCGGACAGGACCACCAGCGCATAGGAATCGCTGGCGGCGTCGAACTGGTCGGTGGCGGGTATCTGCGGCACGCGGAAGGCGAGCGAGACATAGGCCTGCTCGGCCGGCGCCTTGAACTCGATGCGTCGGATCCCGCGCTGGGGGGGCTCGATGCGCGGCTTGCGCTCGGGCACCGCGCGTGCCGGGATGCGGCCGTAGTACTTCTCGGCCATGGCGCGCACTTTCTCGACGTCGACATCGCCCGCCACCACCACGGCCGCGTTGGCCGGCACGTACCAGCGCTGGAAGAAGGCACGCGCGTCGGCCGGCGTCATGGCATCGAGATCGCTCATCCAGCCGACGATCGGCCGGTGATAGGGCGAGGCGATGAAGACGGCGGCGTTCTGCTGCTCGCCGAGCAGCGCGCGTGGCTGGTCCTCGGTGCGCAAGCGGCGCTCTTCCTTGACGACTTCAATCTCGCGCTTGAACTCGTCGTCGGGCCACTGGTTGTTCGCGAAGCGGTCGGACTCCAGCTTCATCACCTGCTCCAGCTTGTCGGCCGGGATCTGCTGGTAATAGCCGGTGTAGTCGCGCGTGGTGAAAGCGTTCTCGCGCCCGCCGAGCGCGGCGACGCGGCGCGAGAACTCGCCGGCTTTCAGGTCCTTCGTGCCCTTGAACATCATGTGTTCGAGCACGTGCGCCACGCCCGAGGTCCCGTCGACCTCGTCGATCGAGCCGACGCGCACCCAGAGCATCTGCACCGCGGTCGGCGCGCGCCGGTCGGGCTTGACGATCAGGGTCATGCCATTGGCCAGGGTGAACTGTCGGGCTTGGGCGGGAGCGGAGGCGGCCGGCGGGGTTGGCTGCGCAAGTGCGGGCAGGATCGGCAGCGCGAACAGCACCGAGGCCAGCACCGCACCAGACGCAGCGCGGCGTGGCGAGGGGTGTTTCATAGAATGGGTCGGATTGTAAAAACCCCCCAATGTTCAGTTTCTTCAAGAAAAAGCCGCCGGCCGACAGCCCTGCCCCGGCACCTGCGGCTTCGCCGGCCCCGCCGGCCGCCGAGCCGCCGCTGCCCGCCAAGTCGGTCTTTTCGCCCTCGAGCTGGTTCGGCGCCAAGCCGCCTGCCGGCGAGTCGCCGCCTGCGCCTGTGGCCGTGCCTGCAGCGCCGCCCGTCCAAGCGCCGCCGACCGAAGCCGAGCAGCGCAGCGGCTGGCTCGGCAAGCTCAAGACCGGCCTGCGCAAGACCGGCAACAGCATCACGGCGGCCTTCGTCAACGCGCAGATCGACGATGCGCTTTACGAGGAGCTCGAGGCTGCGCTGCTGATGGCCGACGCCGGCGTCAAGGCTACCGAGCACCTGCTCGAGGATTTGCGCCGCCGCGTCAAGAGCAACATGGCGACCGAGGCCTCGCAGGTGAAGCTGCTCCTGGCCGACGCCATCGCCGACCTGCTGCGTCCGCTGGAGAAGTCGCTGGTGATCGGCGAGCACACGCCGACCGTGATCATGGTGGCAGGCGTCAACGGCGCCGGCAAGACCACCTCGATCGGCAAGCTCACCAAGCACCTGGCCAACGAGGGCGCCTCGGTGCTGCTGGCCGCGGCCGACACCTTCCGGGCGGCGGCGCGCGAGCAATTGCTGGTCTGGGCCGATCGCAATACGGTCGAGATCGTGAGCCAGGAGGGCGGCGATCCGGCGGCCGTGAGCTTCGACGCCGTCAATGCCGGCAAAGCGCGCGGCAAGGACGTGGTGCTGGTCGACACGGCCGGCCGGCTGCCGACGCAGCTGCACCTGATGGACGAGCTGAAGAAAATCAAGCGCGTCGTCACCCGGGCCGACGCGAGCGCGCCGCACGAGGTGCTGCTGGTGATCGACGGCAACACCGGGCAGAACGCGCTGGCCCAGGTCAAGGCTTTCGACGAGACGCTGGGCCTGACGGGCCTGGTCATCACCAAGCTGGACGGCACGGCCAAGGGCGGCGTGTTGTGCGCCATCGCCCGGGAACGGCCGATTCCGGTCTATTTCATCGGCATCGGCGAGAAGCTGGAGGACCTGGAAACCTTCAAGGCGCGCGAATTTGCCCAGGCCCTGATGGGCTAGGGCCTGTTGCAGGCCCTGGCCTGCGCGGCCCTGCTTCTGGCATCATCTTTCGGGGCCGCAGAGCCCGCCAGGAGACAGCCATGCACATCGCCGACACGCCCTTGCCCGGCACCGACCGCAAGGTCGACCGCCTGCTCGCCCACTACGGCGAAAGCCACCGGAACCCGACCAACGAGGCGATCCACATGGTCGCCATTCCCGCAATCATGTTCAGCATCGTCGGCCTGCTCTTCGCGCTCCATCCCTGGGTGGCCTACGCCTTCGTCGCGGCCAGCCTGGTCTACTACGCGACGCTGCGCTCGCCGGCCTTCCTGGCCACCATGCTGATCGGCACCGTGCTGCTGCTGGCCGTGGTGCATGCGATGGGGGATCTTGTTTTGCCGGTTTCGGCCGTCATCTTCGTCGTGGCGTGGATCTTCCAGTTCATCGGCCACAAGATCGAAGGCAAGAAGCCGTCCTTCTTCGAGGACATTCAGTACCTCTGGATCGGCCCCTTGTTCGTGCTGTCGCGCCTCTTCTTGCGGCTCGGACTGCGCTGGTAGACCGGGAAACCTTTCGCCGTCATCAGGATCAGACATCGTCCCATCCAAACGAGGACGGTGCCGGAATAGGCTGTGCCTATCAACCCCATCGGAAATGGGTGGGAACCCTAGGCTTAGCACTCCCTCAAACCGAGTGCTAACATGCCCGCCAACGAAGGAGTTTCCCCAATGACAACACTGTCCGGAGCGTCTGCCAACCAGCTTGCCGTCGCCAATCCGTGGTCGATGGTGCCTCCGCTGGGCAACCTGGACGCTTACATTTCGGCAGCCAATCGCTTGCCCTTGCTCACGCTCGAAGAAGAGCAGGGCTTCGCGCGCCGTTTGCGCGACCACAACGATCTGGAAGCTGCGGGCGCGTTGATCCTCTCCCACCTGCGCCTCGTGGTCTCGATCTCGCGCCAGTACCTGGGCTACGGGTTGCCGCACGGCGACCTGATCCAGGAAGGCAACGTCGGCCTGATGAAGGCCGTGAAGCGCTTCGACCCCGATCAGGGCGTGCGGCTGGTCAGCTACGCGATGCACTGGATCAAGGCGGAGATCCACGAGTACATCCTGAAGAACTGGCGGATGGTCAAGGTCGCGACGACCAAGGCCCAGCGCAAGCTGTTCTTCAACCTGCGCTCGATGAAGCAGAGCTTCAAGGCCGATTCGGCCGCCGGCGACGGCGATACGCACCGCGACACGCTGAGTGCGGATGAGGTCTCGCAAATGGCCACCCGCCTGAACGTGAAGCCCGAGGAAGTGCTGGAGATGGAAACGCGCCTGTCCGGCGGCGACGTGCTGCTCGATCCGAGCCCTTCGGACGACGGCGACGATGGTTTCGGCCCGATCGCCTATCTGGCCGACGCCTCCCAGGAGCCGACCGCCCAGCTCGAATCGCGGCAGCGAGATCGCCTGTCGACCGACGGCATTTCGACTGCCCTGGCGACACTGGACGATCGCAGCCGCCGCATCGTGGAAGAGCGCTGGCTCAAGGTCAACGACGACGGCTCCGGCGGCATGACGCTGCACGACTTGGCCGCGGTCTACGGCGTGAGCGCCGAGCGCATCCGCCAGATCGAGGTGGCGGCCATGAAGAAAATGAAGAAGGCGCTGGCGGACTTCGCCTGAGGCGCCCTTTCAGCCCGATCAAAGCCCGGCTTTTCGTCGGGCTTTTTCATTGCTTCGATGGCGTCAGGACTTGAGCAGCGCCTTCACGTCCGACACCATCGCCGGCACCCCTGCGCCGTAGCGCGCATAGAGCCGCAGCCGGCCCTCGGTGTCGTAGACGAAGCTGGCCGCCGAGTGGTCCATGGAATAGCTGGTCGGCGTCTTGCCTTCGACCTTCTTGTAGTAGGCCTTGAAGTCCTTCGCCAATGCCGGCAGCTGCTCGGGCGTGGGGATCAGCGCGACGAAGGCCGGATCGAAGGCGCCCATGTAGGCCTTCATGACCGCCGGCGTGTCGCGCTCCGGATCGACGGTGACGAACAGCACCTGCAGCTTGTCGCCGTCGGTGCCGAGCTGCTGCTTGACCTGCGCCATCTCGCTCATGGTCGTCGGGCAGACGTCGGGACATTGCGCATAGCCGAAGAACAGCACCACGACCTTGCCCTTGAAGTCGGCCAGCGTGCGCAGCTTGCCGTCGGCGTCGGTCAACGAGAAGCCCCGGGCGTAATCCGCGCCCGTGATGTCCACGGCATTGAAGCTGGGCTTCTTCTCCGAGCATGCCGCGAGACTCCAGCTCGCCGCCGCGAGGCCGGTCCAGGCCATCAGCCGAAGTGCATGCCGCTTGTTCATGAGTTCGTTCATCGCAGGTAGTGGTCGATCAGCAGCGCTGCGAACAGCACGCTCAGATGGATCAATGAAAAACGGAAGGTCTTGCGCGCGAGCGCGTCGGAATAGTTGCGCCACAGCGCGAAGGCGTAGCCGGTGAAGCCGATGCTCACCCCGACGGCGACCGCCAGGTACAGCCAGCCGCTCATGCCGTAGATGAAAGGCATCAGGCAGGCGGCGAAGAGGATGAAGGTGTAGAGCAGCACCTGCAGCCGCGTGAACTCGTTGCCGTGCGTCACCGGCAGCATCGGCAGGCCCGCCTTGCGATAGTCCTCGACGCGGTACAGCGCCAGCGCCCAGAAGTGCGGCGGCGTCCACAGGAAGATGATGAGGAAAAGGATCAGCGCCTCGGGCCCGACCTCGCCTGTCATCGCGGCCCAGCCCAGCACCGGCGGCATGGCGCCGGAAGCCCCGCCGATCACGATGTTCTGCGGCGTCAGCGGCTTGAGGATCACGGTGTAGACCACGGCATAGCCGACGAAGGTTGCGAAGGTCAGCCACATCGTGAGCGGGTTCACCGCGAACCACAGCACGGCCGAGCCGGCAGCGCACAGCGCGGCAGAGAACACCAGGGCCTGCCGGTCGCTCAGCTGGCCGCGCGCGGTGGGCCGCCAGGCGGTGCGCTTCATCTTCGCATCGATGCCCTTCTCGACCAGGCAATTGAAGGCCGCCGCCGCGCCGGCCACCAGCCAGATGCCGATGCAGGCCAGCGCGCCGCGCTGCAGGTCGGCCAGACCGGGCACGCCGGGCACCGCGAGCACCATGCCGATCAGCGCGCAGAACACGATCAGCTGCACGACGCGCGGCTTGGTCAGCGCGTAGAACTGGCGCAGCACGCTGGCGGTGCTCGGGCTGTGGATCGATGCAGGCGTGGTCATGCGACCTCCATCTTGCCGCGCGGAGCGCGAGTATCCGCAGGCACAGGCATGCGCTCGCGCCGGCTTTCACACAGCGTCCAGGTCAGCACCACAGCAAGCGCGGCGGCGCCGCCAGTATGAAGAACGGCCGCCACCAGCGGCCATCCGAGCAGCACATTGCCGAGGCCGGTCGCGAGCTGCAACAGCGCCAGGCCGGCCAGCCATTTCGCCTGCGCGCGCAGCGGCGCGATGCGGCGCAGTTGCCAGACCAGCACGCCGATCGCGGCGAACACCAGGTAGGCCATCAGCCGATGGACGTAATGGATGGCGGTCAACGCCGCGAAGTCGATCGGTGTGCCGTTGGCCGATTCGCCCAGCGAACGCCAGATCTGGAAGCCCTGCGTGAAGTTCATCGGCGGCCACCAGCTGTTCTGGCAGATCGGGAACTGGGTGCAGGCGAGCACGGCGTAGTTGGTGCTGACCCAGCCGCCGAGCGCGATCTGCAGAACGAGCAAGGCGGTCACGGCGATCAACAGCCTGCGCAGCATCGGCGGCACGGCCGTCGGCAGCCTTTCCGCCGCGGCCTGCCGGTAGCGCACGGCCTGGATGCACAGCAGCGCCAGCAGCACCACGGCGCCAAGCAGGTGGAGCGTGACGATGGCGGGGTAAAGCTTCCAGGTCACGGTCAAGGCACCGAAGGCGCCCTGCAGGCAGACCCAGACCAGCGTGGCGGCCGGCCACCAGGCGCTCAGCGGCCGCTCGCGCGCGTGCTGCGCATCGTGCCGCTGGCGCCAGCGCGCGCGCCAGGTGGCGACCGCCAGCGCCAGGATCAGCACGCCGACGCCGGTGGCCAGGTAGCGATGGACCATTTCCACCCACGCCTTGCTGTGCGTCACCGGCCCGGTCGGCTGCGCAGCCTCAGCCATGGCGATGTCGTGGCTGGCGCCGAACGGGCTGGCATTGCCGTAGCAACCGGGCCAGTCGGGGCAGCCCAGGCCCGAATCGGTGAGCCGCGTGAAGGCACCGAACAGCGTGAGATCGAAGGTCAGGAAGAGCGTGAGCACGGTCAGGGCGTAGAGCCGCCGGGCCGGCCCGGCGCCGGTGTTGCGCCGCCAGACCCAGGCCAGCGGGCCCAGGGCGAGCAGCACCCCGACGCCCATGAGCCAGGCGATCGGCGTGAGGTCGTAGAGCGAGCCTGTTTCCATGATGGTCAGGGCCTGTGTCGACAGGCTTAGCGGCCGGGCTCGTCCCACGACGCGGAGGCGCGCAGGAGCCGTTCGAGATCGCGCTTGGCCCGGCTGGCCCCGGCCGCATCCATGCGGGCGGGGAAACGCATCATCCAGTTGCCGATCGGATCGACCACGTAAAAGTGCTCCGCCAGCGCGTGACCGGGAGCAGGTGCCAGCCACTTCGCCAGTTGCGCCCCCGGCACGCGCAGCACCGTCGCGCCATGCAGGCCATTGCTCAGGCGCTCGGGGACGGGCGCGGCATCGCTGACGAGCCAGACGCGGTCGAGCCGATCCTTTTCGCGGCCCAGGCTCTCCCGCAGCTGGCGCTGCAGATAGAGCTGCTGCTCGCACAGCCCATCGCAGGCCGCATCGGCCACGGCGACCAGCAGCCACTGGCCCTTGAGCGTCGACAGGCGCACGGGCGTACCGTCGCGCGCGGTCGCGACGAGGTCGGGCAGGCTGCGCTGCGGATCGACGAGCTCGCCGTAGACGCGGCGGCTCTCGGGCCGGATCACGTAGTAGGTGAAGTACGAAGCGATCACCGGCGCGGCGCAGCACAGCATGACCAGGATCATCTTCCAGCGGCCGATCACGGTCCGGCGCCCTTCCGCGCCGTCCAGCGCCTGGCGCGGCGAAGGCATCGAGTGCACGGTCAGGCCGAGCGGTTCGTCAGCTGCGGCGGAGATGGCGCGCGCGGCGGTAGGGGGAGATGAATTGAAACCAGACATAGAGGAATACCACGAGGGTCGCGAGCCCGAACCACTGGAACGCATAGCCGTAGTGCTTTTCGACACCCAGCGCGGGAGCCGGCCAGTCGCGCTGCAAGCCCTCGGAAGCCGGCCCGGCCTGCTGCAGCGAGACATCGGTCCGCAGGGGCAAACCGGTTTCGGCGCGGAACGCTTCAAGGTCGAGATTCTGCCGGATGGGCGAAGACCCCGCGCCGGGCTGCGCCTGCGTCCCCGATGCGACCTTGCCCAGCTCGAGCAGATGCGAGGGGGGCGGCTCGATCCTGCCGGTCACTTCGACCAGGCCGGCCGGCGTGTCGACCGGCGCGAGTTGCGCCCGGTCATTGAAATTGCGTTGCACCCAGCCGCGCTGCACCAGCACGGTCTGCTCGCTGCCTTCGATGGCAAAGGGCGTCAGCACGTAGAAGCCGGGCACGCCATGCATCTGGCGGTTGTCCAGATAGACCGTGTGCGGCGCCAGCCAGAGCCCGCGCAGCCGCACTGGCCGATGCAGGGCCGAGGTGGCCTTGTCGAGCGCCAGGAAGGCCTGCTGATCGAGCGGCGGCAAGCTTTTCTGCGCATCGATTTCCGCCTGCAGCGCCTCCTTCTGCGCGGCGCGGGACAACTGCCAGCGGCCCAGCGAAACGGTCACCGCGAGGCTCAGCACGGCAGCCGCCGTCACGAGCCAGAAACGTCCTCCGCGCGAGCTGCGCATGGGAGGCCGAAAGTCATCGTTCAAGTCAGGGGACGGGCCGGGCCGCCGATAATGGGGGTCATGAAATACCTTGTCGCCCTCGCCTTCGTCGGCATCCTGGCGAGCCTCGGATTCGCGCTGTTCTTCATGCTGCGGGACGGGCGCGAGGGGCGCGCCAAGAGCGGCGGCATGGTGCGAGCGCTCACCGTTCGGATCGGCCTCTCGGTGGTTTTGTTCCTCTGCCTGCTGGCGGCCTGGAAGCTCGGCTACATCCAGCCGGGGGGATTGCCGCTCGGCAAGTAGGTTGTGCTCGTTCCACAAGCACCATGAAAAAAGCGCCTTTCGGCGCTTTTTTGTTGTGCCGTCGAGGATGCTCAAAGCCAGTAGACCAGGAAGTACAAGCCGAGCCACACCACGTCGACGAAGTGCCAGTACCAGGCGGCGCCTTCGAAGCCGAAGTGGCGCTCCGGCGTGAAGTGGCCGCTGCGCAGCCGAAGGGTGATGAACAGCAGCATCAGCATGCCGATGAACACGTGCAGGCCGTGGAAACCGGTCAGCATGAAGAAGGTGGAACCGTAGGCGCCCGAGCTGAGCTTGAGATTCAGGTCGGTGTACAGGTGGTAGTACTCGTAACCCTGCACGCAGAGGAAGGTGGCGCCGAGCAGCACGGTGAGCCACATGAAGCGCACGGCCTGGGCGCGATGGTTCGCCCGCAGCGCGTGGTGGGCGATCGTGAGCGTGACGCCAGAGCTTAGCAGCAGCGCCGTGTTGATGGTCGGCAGCCAGAAGGGGCCGACCGTCTGGAAGGGCTCGACGATGTCGGCCGGCGAACCCGTGACACCGGCGGCCACCGTGGGCCACACGGCCTTGAAGTCGGGCCACAGCAGGGCGTTGTCGAGGCTGCCGAGCGAGGGCAGCGCATGCGTGCGGGCCCACCACAGCGCCGTGAAGAAGGCGCCGAAGAACATCACCTCGGAGAAGATGAACCAGCTCATGCTCCAGCGGAACGAGAGGTCGACCTTGTGGCCGTACTGCCCGCCTTCGCTTTCGCTGATCGACTGGCGGAACCAGACGAACAGCGTGCCGAGCCACAGCAGCATGCCCGCCAGCAGGGACCATGCACCCCACTGGTGGCCGTTGATCCACTGGGCGGCGCCGAAGATGACGAAGAGGAGGCCGATCGACGCCATGACCGGGTACGGCGAGGGCGAAGGCACGAAATAGTAGGGCGTGGTGCCGTGGGTGCTTGAACTCATATCAGGTCCTGGCTTTCTTCTCTCAATTCAAATCTGTGGGGCAGGCTTTTTCTCGTCAGGGCGCAACGACGAACTTCACCAGGAGGATCAGCCCGACGACGAACACCACCACCGCGACGAAACCGACGGCAATGATGTGCAGCGGCGTGAGCTTGGCGATGTCTTCCTGGTAGTCGCTGTTCTTGCGCACGCCGAAGAAGCCCCAGGCCACCGCCTTGACGGTGCGCCACAGGGAGCCCTTGCCGGTCGGTTCGGTCGCGGTCATGAGCGCGGCTCCGCAGCCGGTGCCGCCGCATTGGCCGCCACGGGCGCTGCCGGCGTCTTGCCGCCGACCTCGAAGAAGGTGTATGACAGCGTGATCGTCTTGACGTCCTTGGAGATCTTCGGATCGATCACGAAGGCGACCGGCCACTGCTTCTTCTCGCCCGCATCGAGCGTGTACTGGTTGAAGCAGAAGCACTCGAGCTTGTTGAAGTACGGCGCCGCCTGCTGCGGCGCGTAGCTCGGGATGGCTTGCGCGGCCATGCGGCGGTTCTGCACGTTCTGGAACTCGTACATCACCGTATGGAGCTCTCCAGGATGCACCTGCATCGAGCGCTGCGCCGGCTTGAAATCCCAGAGGCCGCGCACGTTGGCGTCGAACTCGACCGTGATGGTGCGGCTGGTGTCGACCTGCGTGTTGTCGGGCAGCCGCACGTTCTTGCCGCCGCTCGCGCCGCCGGGCACCGCGAGCTCGGACAGCGACAGGATATTGACGCCTGTCATCTCGCAGATGGCGCGGTACATCGGCACCAGCGCATAGCCGAACGCGAACATGCCGGCCGCGACGACGGCCAGCTTGCCGACCATGCGGACGTTCTCGCGGCGGATGCGCTGGCCGATGCCCATCTTCAGTGCCCGATCCAGACCATGCGGACGATGAAACCGATGAAGAACAGCACCGCGATGGAGGCCAGCGTGAGCCCCATGCGTCGGTTGTTCCTCTTTTGCTCAGGCGTCATGACGCAATGCCTCTCAGCCGATCACCTTGGTGGCGGTGGGATCCAGCTTCGGGGGGTTCTCGAAGGTGTGGAACGGTGCCGGCGAGGGCACTTCCCACTCGAGGCCTTCGGCGGCCTCCCAGGGCTTCTGCGACGCCTTCTCGCCCTTGCCGAGCATGGTCGGCAGCACGATGAAGAAGAAGAAATAGACCTGCGCCAGGCCGAAGGCAAAGGCGCCCACGGAGGCCACCGCGTTGAAGTCGGCAAACTGCATCGGGTAATCGGCGTAGCGGCGCGGCATGCCCGCCAAGCCCAGGAAGTGCATCGGGAAGAAGGTGACGTTGAAGGAGATCAGCGACCACCAGAAGTGGATCTTGCCGCGCGCCTCGTTGTACATCACGCCGGTCCACTTGGGTGCCCAGTAATAGTAGCCAGCGAACATGGCGTAGAGCGAACCGGCGACCAGCACGTAGTGGAAGTGCGCCACCACGTAGTAGGTGTCCTGCAGCTGGGTGTCGATCGGCGCGACCGCGAGGATCAGGCCGGTGAAGCCGCCCATGGTGAATACGAAGATGAAGCCCACGGCGAACAGCATCGGCGTCTCGAAGGTCATCGAGCCCTGCCACATGGTCGCGATCCAGTTGAAGATCTTCACGGCCGTCGGCACCGCGATCAGCATGGTCGCGTACATGAAGAACAGCTGGCCGGTCAGCGGCATGCCGGTCGTGAACATGTGGTGCGCCCACACGATGAACGACAGGATCGCGATCGACGAGGTGGCGTACACCATCGAGGCGTAGCCGAACAGGCGCTTGCGCGAGAAGGCCGGCACGATCTGGCTGACGATGCCGAAGGCCGGCAAGATCATGATGTAGACCTCGGGGTGGCCGAAGAACCAGAAGATGTGCTGGTACATCACCGGGTCGCCGCCGCCGGCGGGGTTGAAGAAGCTGGTGCCGAAGTGGCGGTCGGTCAGCGTCATGGTGATGGCGCCGGCGAGCACGGGCATCACGGCGATCAGCAGGTAGGCGGTGATGAGCCAGGTCCAGCAGAACATCGGCATCTTCATCAGCGTCATGCCGGGGGCGCGCATGTTGAGGATGGTCACGATGATGTTGATCGAGCCCATGATCGAGCTGGCGCCCATGATGTGCATCGCGAAGATGCCGGCGTCCATCGAGGCGCCCATCTGCAGCGTGAGCGGCGCGTAGAGCGTCCAGCCCGCGGCCGGTGCACCGCCGGGCATGAAGAAGGAACCCACCAGCATGATGGCCGCAGGGATCAGCAGCCAGAAGCTGAAGTTGTTCATCCGCGCGAAGGCCATGTCGGAGGCGCCGATCTGCAGCGGAATCATCCAGTTCGCGAAGCCGACGAAGGCCGGCATGATCGCGCCGAACACCATGATCAGCCCGTGCATCGTGGTGAACTGGTTGAACAGCTCGGGGTTGACCACCTGCAGGCCGGGCTGGAACAGCTCGGCGCGGATCAGGAGCGCGAGCACGCCGCCCACCATCAGCATGGTGAAGGAGAACAGCAGGTACAGCGTGCCGATGTCCTTGTGGTTGGTCGCGAAGACCCAGCGGCGCCAGCCGGCCGGCGCGCCGTGGTGTTCGTCGTGGGCATGGTCGCCGTGGGCGTGGCCGTGAGGGTCGAGGACTGCGCTCATCTTGATATTCCTTGCAAACTCTTCGTCGTGGCGTCGTGGTGGCAGGGGCTTACTTGCCGCGCTGCGCGAGCACTTCGGCCGGCTGCACCAGTTGACCCGTCTTGTTCGACCAGCTGTTCTTGGTGAAGCTCACCACGGCCGCGATGTCGGTATCGCTCAGTTGCTTCCAGGCGGGCATGGCGCCGTTGTTCGCGCCGTTGAGCACGATGTGGATCTGCTTGTTGTGGTCGGCATCCACCACGAGGGCCGAGCCGTCGAGCGGCTTGATCGGGCCGGCGCCCTTGCCGTTGGCCTGGTGGCAGGCCGCGCAGTTGGCCGCATAGACCTTCTCGCCGCGGGCCAAGATTTCCGGCAGGGTCCAGACCTTGTTCGGATCGTCCTGCTTGGCGGCCGCTTCCTTGCGCTTGGCATCCACCCAGGCGGTGTAGTCGTCGGCCGAGACCACCTTGACGTGGATCGGCATGTAGGCGTGTTCCTTGCCGCAGAGTTCCTGGCACTGGCCGTAGTAGTCGCCCACCTTCTCGGCGCGGAACCAGGTGTCGCGAACGAAGCCCGGAATCGCATCCTGCTTGAGGCCGAGCTGCGGCACGGCGAAGGCATGGATCACGTCGTTGGCGGTGGTGATGATGCGCACCTTGGTGTCGACCGGCACGACCATCGGGTTGTCGACCTTGAACAGGTAGTCGTCCGGCACGTCGCCCTTGGCGCCGGCATCGGACATGGCGCGGTGCGAGCTGTCGAGCGTCGAGATGAAGGCCAGCCCTTCGCCCTCGCCCTTGAGGTAGTCGTAGCCCCACTTCCACTGGTAGCCGGTGGTCTTGATGGTGAGGTCGGCGTTGGTGGTGTCCTTCTGGGCCACCAGCACCTTGGTGGCCGGCAGCGCCATCAGGATCACGATGACGAAGGGCACGACGGTCCAGATGACTTCGACCACCACCGATTCGTGGAAGTTGGCGGCCTTGTGGCCGACCGACTTGCGGTGCTTCCAGATCGAATAGAACATGACCGCGAACACGGCGATGAAGATCACGGTGCACAGGACCATCATCGCGTTGTGCAGGAAATGCTGCTCAGCGGCGATCTTCGTGACACCGGTCGGCAGATTCAACTGACGCACCGACGGGCCGCCGGCCAGGTCGTTGACCGCGTGCGCCGCGCCGCTGAATGCCGCGCCGGTCGCCAGCAGCAGATTCGCCGGCCAGTGCTTGTTGCGCCAAATGCTCTTCATCGTGTTCACTTCTTCATTTCCAGTTAACCCACCGGTCCCCACGGTGCCGCACTGCGCCGAGCCTCAGGCGCCACGCAATGCCATGCGAATCTCGCGCGCCAGCGCCGCACGCAACTCCGGGCGCACGTAGCGCCCCACCCTGACCGAACGACCCTGACCCGAAACCTCGATCAGCGAGCGATCGCTGGCCTCCGGCTCGACCCGCACCTGGTGCGGCAAGAATTCCGCGCGCTCGTAGTGCCCGCCGTTCTCGAGCTCGACCACCAGCCGGCCGCCCTGCAGCGCGATCTTTTCGCCGTCTGTCGCATGCCGCGCATACAGCAGGAACGCGAAGCCCACGGCGGCCAGTTCGAGCCACGCGAAGGGCAGCACGAGCGGCGCGCCATGCAGCCAGAAGACGGTTCCGATGCCGAGCGACACCACGCACAGCGACGCATAGAGCCAGCCGAGCTGGCTCGGCGTGACCGAGCAGTTGCGCTTCAGGAACCAGTGGATGCTCTGGCCTGAGACAGTGGCAAAACGAAACACGGAATTCGACACGGGCGAGTTCAGCAAATCGGTGCGTCGAAACGATGTCAAACCCATGTCCGACAGGCCTCGATCACGGGACAATACCCGGGAGTTCACGCAGCGCCGGATTGTAGCGGGTCGAGCAAGCGCGGCTCAGCCGCCCGGACGGCCGCGCTGGAGCATGGAGCGCATCTCGCGCAGCGAGACCGCGCTTTCGGCCGCCAGCGCCACTCGCGGCGCGGGTTTGAAGGCATGGCCGTAGATGATTTCGAAGGTCAGCGCGATCCGCCCGGCCCCTTCCGCGGAGAGCGCGAAATCCGGCAGCGCCCGGCGCAGCGTCCGGTGCCAGGCCTTGCCGCGCAGCCCGGGGAAACGCGCCGGATGAAGATTGCGCCCGAGCGTGCGCAGCTCGGCGAGCGCCGCCTCGGCGGTGGGCCAGGTCAGCATGATGCGCTCCATGTCCATCACCGGCTCGGCGAAGCCGGCGCCCACGAGCATGTCGCCCCAGTCGTGCATGTCGGTGAACTCGTGGCTGGGCGGGGGCCAGCCGAAACGCTGGTGCAGCACGTGGAGCTCGCGCAGGGTGTCGGGCCCGAGGCAGGAGAACATCAGGAAGCCGTCGGTCGCCACCAGGCGGTGCCAGCGGGCGATCAAGGCTTGCGGATCGGCCGCCATGTGCAGCGCCATGTTGGCCCACAGCAGATCGACGCCCTCTTCAGGCGGCGGATCGAAGCTCGGCTGCCCGCCCTGCCAGCGCCGCGCGCTCCACCAGGGCGCCGCCAGCGCCTGGCCGGTGGCCGGCACCAGCGCCGCTTCCGGCTCGATCACGAAGGACTTGGCATCGCGATAGCGGCGCGCAACCTGCGAGTGCACCTCGAGGCCGCCGTGCAGCGGCGCCCAGTCGGCCCAGTTGCGCGGCCGGGCCTTGATCCATTGCAGCCGGTCTTCCATGCGGCGGCCGATTTCTTCGTGCAGCCACGGCGAGCCCGAGGCCGGCGCGAGCCGGCTCCAGCGTGCAGCCGCCCTGGCGTCGATGGTCGGCGGGCGCTGTGCGGGGGCGGTTTCCATGGGGCGCTCAGTATATTGAGCCATGTTCAAGCCGTGGACCGAACGCCCTTTCTCCTCATTGCTCGACCGCCTGCCGAGCCAGTGCGCCGTGTGCCGCGCCTGGCCCTCGCGGCCGGTGTGCGACGGCTGCGTGACGCGCTTCGCTCCGCCCGTTTCGCGCTGCACCGCGTGTGCGCTGCCGATGCCGGCCGGGGTTGCGCAGTGCGGCGACTGCATCCTGCACCCGCCGCCGCTCGACGCCTGCCTGGCGGCTTGCGCCTACGTCTGGCCGTGGCCGGAATGCATCGCCCAGTTCAAGTTCCGTGACGACGCGGGCTGGGCGGCCGTTCTCGACGCTACTGCGCAGTGCGCCCTGGGTCGAGCCGGCCCTCGAGCAGGCCGACCTGGTGCTCCCGATTCCGCTGGCGCCGGCACGGCTGCGCGAGCGCGGCTTCAACCAAGCGCACGAGCTGGCACGCCGGCTGGCGCCGCGCAAGGTCGACGCGACGCTGCTGCTGCGCACCCGCGAGACGACCGCGCAAAGCGGCCTCACGCGCGCGGAGCGGCTGCGCAACCTGCGCGGCGCCTTCGCGCTCGAACCACTGCGCGCGGCGGCCGTGCAAGGGCGGCGCATCGTGCTGGTGGACGACGTGATGACAAGCGGCGCCTCGCTGTTCGCGGCGGCGCAGGTGCTGCGCACCGGCGGGGCTGCGCACATCACCGCCGTCGTACTGGCAAGGACGGATCCTCCCGCGGGGTAGCCCCCCACGCTCGGCACTGCGTGTCCTCGCTGCCCCCCGAGGGGGCCGCAGGTCGCCTTGGGGCGGCCCGGCGTCGACCTGACGACAATCGTCCCATGTTCCACATCGTCCTGGTCGAGCCCGAAATCCCGCCCAACACCGGCAACGTGATCCGGCTTGCCGCCAACACCGGCTGCACGCTGCACCTGGTCGAGCCGCTCGGCTTCTTGATGGACGACCGGCTGCTGCGGCGCGCGGGGCTCGACTACCACGAGTACGCCGAAGTACGACGCCATGCGAGCTGGCAGATGCTGCTCGAAGCCGAGCAGCCGGCGCCCGATCGCCTGTTCGCCCTCACGACGCGGGGCACGCGCACGGTCCACGACGTCGCCTTCCGCCCCGGCGACTGGCTCGTTTTCGGATCGGAGACGCGCGGCCTCGCGCCGGAACTGCGCGAAAGCTTCGCCCCGCCGCAGCGCCTGCGGCTGCCGATGCGCGAAGGGCAGCGCAGCCTGAACCTGTCGAACGCGGTGGCCGTGACGGTGTTCGAGGCCTGGCGGCAGAACGGCTTTGCCTGAGCGCTGCCCTCAGCGGAAGCGGCGCACCACCGACTCGGCGACGCAGGCCGGCTTGGGCGCACCTTCGAGCTCGATGGTGGTCTCCCAGACCATCTGAAGCCCCTCGCCCGGAATCGGCTCGGCGCTCAGCAGCTTCATGCGTCCGCGCAGGCGCCCGCCCACCGGCACCGGCGTCATGAAGCGCACCCGGTTGAGCCCGTAGTTCACGCCCATGCGCGACTCGACCACGTCGAAGGCCGTCTCGTAGAAGCGCGGCAGCATCGACAGGGTCAGGAAACCGTGCGCGATCGGCCCGCCGAAGGGGCCGGCCTTGGCGCGCTCGACATCCACGTGGATCCACTGGTGGTCACCGGTCGCCTCGGCGAACTGGTTGACCTGTTCCTGCGTGACGGTGATCCAGTCGCTGACCGCGACTTCCTGGCCGACGCAGGCCGCGAGATCCTGAAGGGTCTGGAAAGTCTTTTTCATGCGTTTCACTTTATCCGGCCGATGGCGCGGCCGCTGTAGCTGGAGTGACAGGCTAGGCGTCCAGCCACTCGCGGATCGGCTCCCACTGCTCGAGATCGCGCTGCACGCGCCCCGGCGCGATGTCGAACAGCGTGAGCCCGCGCGCGGCAAGTTGCACATAGTTCTGCGTGTCGCGCAGCTCGCCCAGCACCGGCACGCCGAGTCCATCGACGAATTCGCGCAGCCGGTCGGCCGCCAGCGTGCGCGCATCGACGCGCATGCCGATGACGCCGATTTGCGTCTTGCCGGCATGGCGGTGGGCCAGCAGCTTGTCGAGGAAGTCGCGCGTCGCGTAGATATCGAAGATGCTGGGCTGCAGCGGCACCAGCACCTTGTCGGCCACGGCGACCACGTCCTTGAAGCGCGAACCGTGCAGGCCGGCGGGCGTGTCGATCACGGCATGCGTGGTGCCGCGCGGGGGGCGCACCACGTTGCCGTCGTCCGAGGCCTCCCAGGTCCTGATCTCGCGCGCCCGCGGCGTGCGCAGGCCGAGCCAGAGCCTGGACGACTGCTGGCGGTCGATGTCGCCCAGCATCACTGCATGGCCGCGGCTCGCGAAGTAGCCCGCAATATTGGTTGCAAGCGTGGATTTGCCGACCCCGCCCTTGGGATTGGCGACCAGGACCACCGGCATGACAGGCTCCTCGGGTGCGAAAGACAGGCGCCATGGTAGCGGCGCGCGGAGTGCGCTATGTTCGGCGCCTATGACGACAACAATAGGCCCGGGAAGCCCCCCACGCAGCATCTACCTGCTTGCCGCCCATCCGCACTGGCGCGATTCGCGCGCCAACCTCGCCCTGCTCAAGGCGGCCCGCGAGGTGCCCGGCGTCGACGCCAACGACCTCTATGCCAGCTATCCCGACTACGCAATCGACATCGAGGCCGAGCAGGCCCGCCTGGCCCGCGCCGACTTGCTGGTGCTGCTGCACCCGATCCAGTGGTACTCGATGCCGCCGCTGCAGAAGCTCTGGCTCGACGAGGTGCTGAGCTACGGCTGGGCCTACGGCGGCGGCGGCTCGGCGCTGGAAGGCAAGGACTGCTGGCTGGTCGCGACCACCGGCGGGCCGGAGCGCAGCTACCACCCGCAGAGCTACAACCGCTACTTCTTCGACGCCTTCCTGCCGCCCTACGAGCAGACCGCCGCGCTGTGCGGCATGCGCTTCCTGCCGCCGCTGCTGTTCCACGGCGCGCGCAGGGCGACGCAGGAAGAGCTGCTGGCGCACGTCGAAGTCTTCAAGGACCGGCTCTCGTCCTATCCGAACTGGCCCGAGCTGGAGGACATGGAGGGATGCCCGAGCTGCGTGGTGCCCGCCACCGACAGGCCGCACGAACAGCAAGAGGCCTGAGCATGGAACATGCACCAGGCTGGCTCGTCAATTCCCTGATCTATCTGGGCGCCGCCGTGCTCGTGGTCCCGCTGTCGAAGGCGCTCGGCCTCGGCTCGATCATCGGCTACCTGGCGGCCGGCATCATCATCGGCCCCTGGGGGCTGGGCCTGGTCAGCAACGTGGTGGACATCCTGCACTTCGCCGAGTTCGGGGTGGTGCTGATGCTGTTCCTGGTCGGCCTGGAACTGGAGCCCAAGCGCTTGTGGAGCCTGCGCCGGCCGATCTTCGGCTGGGGTTCGGCCCAGGTGCTGGCCTGCGCCGTCGTGCTGTTCCTGGTCGGCTGGGCGGCCGGCGCGAGCTGGCGCGTGGCGCTGGTCGCGGCGCTGGGGCTCGCCCTGTCCTCGACCGCGATCGCGCTCCAGGTGCTGGGCGAGCGCAACCTGCTGCCGACCGCGAGCGGCCAGGCCGGCTTCTCGATCCTGCTGTTCCAGGACGTTGCCGCGATCCCGATCCTGGCGCTGCTCCCCCTGCTGGCGGTCGGCTCCGACACCGGCCCGGCCATCACCGGCGCCGACCGCGCGCTCGAGGGCCTGAAGATCGTCGCGGTCGTCGGCGGCATCGTGCTCGGCGGCCGGCTCGCGGTGCGGCCGATCCTGCGCTGGATCGCGCGCAGCAACACGCCCGAGATCTTCACCGCCGCCTCGCTGCTGCTGGTGGTGGCGATCGCGGCGCTGATGCAGTTCGTCGGCCTGTCGATGGCCCTGGGCGCCTTCCTTGCCGGCGTGCTGCTGGCGGAAAGCGAATACCGGCGCGAGCTCGAGACCGACATCGAGCCTTTCAAGGGCCTCCTGCTCGGCCTGTTCTTCATCGCGGTCGGCATGAGCATCGATTTCGGCGTGCTGATCGCCCAGCCGGGGCTGATGGCGCTGGTGGTCGTCGGCTTCATGCTGTTCAAGTTCGTCGTGATCTATTCGCTGGCCAAGCTGATGGGCCTGCCCTACCAGGAACGGCCGGTGTTCACGCTGCTGCTGGCGCAGGGCGGCGAGTTCGCCTTCGTCGTGTTCCAGGCGGCCGGGCCCAACGTGCTGCCGCCGGGCGTCGCCTCCTTCCTGATCGGCGCGGTCGCGCTCTCGATGCTGGTCTCCCCGCTGCTGCTGGTGGCGCTCGACAAGTGGGTGCTGCCGCGCTACAGCGCATGCGGCACCGTCTCGATGGAGGAGATATCGGAGCAGCAGGATGCCAAGGTGCTGATCTGCGGCTTCGGCCGCTACGGCCAGATCCTCGGGCGCATGCTGAGCGCTCAGGGGCTCAAGCTCACCGTGCTCGACCACGACCCAGACACCATCGAAAGCCTGCGCGAGGCCGGCTTCCGGGTCTTCTACGGCGACGCGACCCGGCTCGACCTGCTGCGCACCGCCGGTGCCGGCACCGTCCGGGTGCTGGTGGTGGCGGTCGACGACATCGAGCAGTCGCTGACCATCGTCGACCTCGCGCGCGAGCATTTCCCGAACGCGCGCATCGTGGCGCGGGCACGCAACGTCGGCCATCTGTTCCAGCTGCTCGACCGCGGCGTGGAGACCGTCGAGCGCGAAGTGTTCGAATCCTCCCTGCGCAGCGCGCGCTCGGTCCTCGAAGGACTGGGCTGGCCGGCGCACGAGGCGCGCGAGGCGGCGATGCGCTTTCGCCGCCGCAACATCCAGCTGATGTACGAGATCTACCCGCACTACAAGGACCGCGCCAAGCTGATCGCGGTCTCCAAGGAGGGCCGCCAGCAGTTCCAGGAACAGCTGGCGCGCGAGCGCGAGGAGCGCAAGAAGCGTTCCGGCCGCGACTGGGACCTGCTCGAAGAAGACGAGCGCGCCTAGCCCCCAGGCCGGCGCCGGGCCGCCCCAAGGCGGCCTGCGGCCCCCTCGGGGGGGCAGCGAGTACACGCAGTGACGGAGCGTGGGGGCTCGTTAAGTGTCGAGCTTCAGCAGCCGCACCGCATTGCCCTTGAGGATGCCCGGCATCACCTCTGGCTTGAAGCCGGCGTCCTCGAAATCCTTCATCCAGCGGTCCGGCGTGATCAGCGGATAGTCGCTGCCGAATAGGATGCGGTCTTTCAGCAGCGTGTTGGCGTACTGCACCAGCTGCTTCGGAAAGTACTTGGGGCTCCAGCCCGAGAGGTCGATCCAGACGTTGGGCTTGTGCGTCGCCACGCTGAGCGCCTCGTCCTGCCAGGGGAAGCTGGGGTGCGCCATCACGATCTGCATGTCGGGGAAGTCGATCGCGACGTCGTCCAGGTGCATCGGGTTGCTGTATTCGAGCCGCAGTCCGCCGCCGCAGCGCATGCCCGAGCCGATGCCGCTGTGGCCGGTGTGGAACACCGCCGGCAGGCCGTACTCGTTGATCACCTCGTAGATCGGCCAGGCCATCTTGTCGTAGGGGTGGTAGCCCTGCACCGTCGGATGGAACTTGAAGCCCTTGACGCCGTGCTCCTCGACCAGCCGCCGCGCCTCGCGCGCGCCCATCTTTCCCTTGTGCGGATCGATGCTGGCGAAGGCGATCATGATGTCGCTGTTCTTCTGCGCCGCCTCGGCGATCTCCTCGTTCGGGATCCGGCGCCGGCCCAGGTTCGACTCCGCGTCGACCATGAACATCACCAGCCCGATCTTTCTTTCACGGTAGTAGTCGATGCTCTCCTGGATGGTTGGGCGCCGGCTCGACCGGAAATATTTATCGGCCGCGCGATCGTATTCCTCGCCATAGTTGTCGAAGGGATTCCAGCAGCTCACTTCGGCATGCGTGTGGGTGTCGATGGCGATCAGGTTCTGATAGTCCATGGCGTTGTCTCCAATGCGGGTAAGTACCAGTGTCCAAGGGCGAAGTGCGGCTTGAATTAGTTATTATCCATAACCATAATCGATCATGCTCCGGAGCGCAACCATGACCCATCCTGCCGACCTTCAACTCGAAATCCGCGACGACATCGCCATCATCCGCCTGACGCGCGCAGCCAAGCGCAATGCGCTCTCCGACGCGCTGATCCTGGCGCTGCGCGACACCTTCCAGAACCTGCCTTCCAGCGTGCGCGCCGCGGTGATCGATGGCGAAGGCCCGCACTTCTGCGCCGGCCTCGACCTCTCCGAACTCAAGGAGCGCGACGCCGGCCAGGGCCTCCACCATTCGCGCCTGTGGCACGCGGCGCTCGACCTGGTGCAATACGGCCCGGTGCCGGTGATCGCGGCGCTGCACGGCGCGGTGGTCGGCGGCGGGCTCGAGCTCGCGAGCGCCTGCCACATCCGCGTGGCCGACAGCACCACCTTCTATGCCCTGCCCGAAGGCTCGCGCGGCATCTTCGTCGGCGGCGGCGGGTCGGTGCGCATCCCCAAGCTGATCGGCGTCGCCCGCATGACCGACATGATGCTGACCGGCCGCACCTACAACGCCGAAGACGGCGAGCGTGCCGGCTTCGCGCAGTACCTGGTCGCAGAAGGCCGCGCCCTGGACAAAGCGATCGAGCTGGCGAAGCGCGTCGCCACCAACGCGCCGCTGACGAACTACGCGCTGACGCACGCGCTGCCGCGCATCGCCGAGCAGCCGGCCGACCACGGCTTCTTCACCGAAGCGCTGATGGCCGGCATCGCCCAGAGCGCCCCCGAGGCCAAGGAGCGCGTGCGCGATTTCCTCGAAGGCCGCGCGAACAAGGTGAGCAAGGAATGAACGCTGTCCGCTACCGGCCGTTTGCCTTCGGCGTGCACCAGGTGCGCCTCAGCGAAGGCGCGCCCGGCGTACGCTACCTGGAGGCCGCCGAGCCCCTGCAGGACTATGCGGTGCGCATCACCGACCGGCTGGTCCACTGGGCCGAAGCCGCGCCCGAGCGCAGCTTCATGGCGCGCCGCGAACAGCTGCCGGACGGCAGCACCGGCGACTGGCGGCACCTGAACTACGCGCAGGCGCTCGCGGGCGCACGCAGCATCGGGCAGGCGCTGCTCGAACGCGGGCTCGGCGCCGAACGCCCGGTCATTATCCTGAGCGAGAACAGCCTCGAGCATGCGCTGCTGGCGCTCGGCTGCATCTATGCCGGCATCCCCTACTGCCCGGCCTCGCCCGCCTATTCGACCGTCAGCCAGGACTACGAGAAGCTGCGCCACGTCTTCGACACGCTGACGCCCGGGCTGGTGTTCGCCAGCGACGCCGAGCGCTTCGGCCGCGCCATCGCGGCGGTGGTGCCGCCCGATGTCGAGGTGGTGCTGCACCGCGGCGAACTTCCGGGCCGCGCCGTCACTGACTTGGGCAGCCTGCTCGCAACGCCCGCCACCGCAGCGGTCGATGCCGCCATGGCCGCCACCGGGCCCGACACCATCGCCAAGTTCCTGTTCACCTCAGGCTCGACCAAGATGCCCAAGGCGGTCATCAACACGCAGCGCATGTGGTGCGCCAACCAGATGCAGATCGCCCAGTCGATGCCCGCGCTGGCCGAGGAGCCGCCGGTGCTGGTCGACTGGCTGCCGTGGAACCACACCTTCGGCAGCAACCACAACGTCGGCATCACGCTCTACCACGGCGGCACGCTCTACATCGACGACGGCAAGCCCACGCCCGCGCTGATGGGCGAGACGCTGCGCAACCTGCGCGAGATCGCGCCCACCGTCTACTTCAACGTGCCGACCGGCTTCGAAGCCATTGCCCACGCCATGCAGACCGATGCGCAGCTGCGCACAACGCTGCTGTCGCGCGTGCGCATGTTCTTCTATTCAGGTGCCGGGTTGGCGCAGCCGGTCTGGGACAGCCTGCATGCCATCCAGGAGGCCGAGATCGGCGAACGCATCGTCATGGCGACCGGCCTGGGCATGACGGAGTCGGGGCCGTCCGCGATGTTCATCAACAGCCCGGACGTGCGCGCCGGCGACGTCGGCGTGCCGACGCCCGGCATGACGCTCAAGCTGATCGAGGTCGACGGCAAGACCGAGGTGCGCTACCGCGGCCCCAACGTCACGCCAGGCTACTGGCGCGCCCCGGAGGAAACGCGCGCCGCCTTCGACGAAGAGGGCTTCTTCTGCACCGGCGACGCGGTGAAGTGGATCGACGAAAGCAACATCCACCGCGGCCTGCGCTTCGACGGCCGGATCGCGGAAGACTTCAAGCTCGCGACCGGCACCTTCGTGAGCGTCGGCCCGATGCGCGCAAAGATCATCGCGGCCGGCGCGCCTTATGTGCGTGACGTGGTGCTGACCGGCATCAACCTGAAGGAAGTCGGCGCGCTGGTCTTCCCGACGCAGAAGGTGCGCGAGCTTGCCGGCCTCGGGGCCGAGGCCACGATGCAGCAAGTGCTCGAAAGCGCGTCGGTACAGGCGCACTTCCAGCGCCTGGTCGACGAGCTCGCGAAGGCCGCCACCGGCAGCGCCAACCGCATCGCGCGCCTCGCGCTGGTCCACGAGCCGCCGTCGATCGACAAGGGCGAGGTCACCGACAAGGGCTCCATCAATCAGCGCGCCGTGCTCAAGCACCGCGCGCACACGGTGGACGCGCTGCATGCCGGCACCCTGGCCTTCACGTTGAAACCCCAAGGAGACAAAGCATGAACATCCAAGGACAAGCCGCGCTCGTCACCGGCGGCGCATCGGGCCTCGGCGAAGCGACCGCGCGCGAGTTGGCGCGCCTCGGCGCGAAGGTCGCGGTGCTGGACGTCAACACGAGCCTGGCGGAAAAGGTCGCGGCCGAGCTCGGCGATGAATTCGGCGACAGCTGCGCCGTGGCCTGCGCCTGCGACATCACCAACACCGACAGCGTGAATGCCGCGCTCGACAAGGCCGCCGCCGCGCACGGCCCGGCGCGCATCCTCATCAACGTGGCCGGCATCGGCAGCGCCAAGCGCATCGTGGGGAAGGACGGCAACGCGGCGGCGCTCGAAGACTTCGTGCGCGTGGTCAACGTCAACCTGATCGGCGCCTACAACATCAGCCGCCTCTACGCGGCGCAGTGCGCCAAGCTCGATCCGATGGAAGGCGGCGAACGCGGCGTGATGCTCTTCACCGCCTCGGTCGCGGCCTTCGACGGCCAGGTCGGCCAGCAGGCATACAGCGCCTCGAAGAGCGGCCTGGTCGGCATGACGCTGCCGATGGCGCGCGACCTCGCGCAGCACGGCATCCGCGTCTGCACCATCGCGCCGGGCCTGTTCGCGACGCCGCTCCTGAAGGAACTGCCTGAAGCGATCCAGCAATCGCTGGCCGCCTCGATCCCCTTTCCGCCGCGCCTGGGCAAGCCCTCGGAGTTCGCCGAGCTGGCCTGCCACATCGTGACCAACGGCCACCTCAACGGCGAAGTCATTCGCCTCGACGGCGCCCTGCGCATGGCGCCACGCTGAATTTCACGAAGACAAGGAGACAAGCCATGACCACCCGACGCGATCTCATTAAGACCCTCGGCGGCGCCGCCGCGCTCGCTGCCCTGCACCCGCTGGCCGCACTGGCCCAGACCCTCGAGCAGGTCAAGATCTACTA